>JAHRVD010000214.1 GCA_019090845.1 Marinosulfonomonas sp. | reverse complement strand
ACCCCATCCGGGTCAGAAACTCGCGCAGGGCCTTTTCGTCAATCTGCTGGTTAACCGTGGCCGTGAACGACGCATCGCGCAGCACCGCCCGGGTCGGAATTTTCTGGGTCGCGGCGGCGAGCGTCGTCAACAGGATAAACTGGTCGGGCATGGCGTGGGTCAGTGCGGCCAATGTCGCCATTCTGGTGGCCGAGACATCTGCATTGGGAGACATCCGGTCATAAGGCAGGCAATCCCAGGCAGGAAAACTAAGCACCGGGATGTGGGGCGCAAAAAAGGCCAGCGCCGCCTGCATCGCGGCAAGCCGCTTGTCATCGCGCGCCACATGGATCACCGGCGCGCCGGATTTTTCCAGCTCGCGCAGCAGAACCCTTGCGTCAAACCCTTCGGGCGCGCCGCCAGCAGTTATGTGACCGGTTTCAGACATGAAGTTCAGCTAAAGCCTCGGTGTGCAGTGTCAACCACCAAGCGGACCAACCGCCAGATTTTGGAACATCCCCCACATCGCGGTAACAAATACCGACAGCATACCGATGATCTGCGTGTAAAGGCGATGCCGTCCAAGCCGCTTATATAACAAATCACCCGTTGCGCCCTCGTCCGAGATCAGCCGCGCCGTGGACATCGACAACAAGCCGATGATCGACAACGGAAAAACGAACATGATCAGCGCCTGCGCAAATTCGATACCATACCAGAACCCCAGCATAAACAGACCCGAGATCACCGCACAACCAAACGCAAGCATCCAAAGCCCGGACACTCGCCCGATATAAAGCAACCTGTTGCAGTTGATGCGCACCAGATCATGCAGGTCCACCTCTGCCTGACCACCACGGCGTCGCGCCTTCAGGACCATATCATAGGGAACACCCAACACCCAGTGGCTGGCCGTAGACCAGATCACCGCAAGCGCAATCCAATACCACAAATTTGAAAATGACCGCATGTCGATCACTTCAAAAACGGTCTCATACCAGTCCAATTTCAGGTATCCTTATGCAAATCCCGCGCGACCCTAGCGTTCAGCTAATCGAATGCCCACCCTTGAGATAGTCTAAAAACCATGCCAAGCGGTTTTTGTGTGACACGAGGATGACTTTCATGGCCAATTCCACAGCTCCCTACCCTGCCAGCCGTTTTCGCCGGCTGCGACAAAGCCCGGCGTTGCGCGCATTGCAGCGCGAAAACACTCTAAGCACAGATGATCTGATCTGGCCGGTGTTTATTCGTGAGGGCAAAAATGAGGTCACGCCAATTGCCTCGATGCCCGGCGTTCAGCGCCAGACCCTGGACATTCTGGTAGCAAACGCCGCCAAAGCCGCCCAACTGGGCATTCGCGCCATTTGCCTGTTTCCCTATATCGAGCAATCCCTGAAAACCGAAGATTGTGCCGACGCATGGAACCCGGACAATCTGGCGAACCGGGCGATCCGTATGCTCAAGGCTGAGGTTCCTGAAATCGCCGTCATGACCGATGTGGCTCTGGACCCCTATAATATCAACGGCCACGACGGGTTTGTCGTCGACGGCGAAATTCTAAACGATGAAACGGTCGCCGCACTTGTCAAAATGGCGCTGGCGCAGGCCGACGCGGGGGCCGACATCATCGGCCCGTCCGATATGATGGATGGGCGTATCGGTGCGATCCGAACAGCACTAGAGGCAGCGGGCCACCAAAAGACCTGCATCATGTCCTATGCTGCCAAATACGCGTCGGGGTTTTATGGCCCGTTTCGTGATGCGGTCGGGGCGTCAGGCGCACTGAAAGGCGACAAGAACACCTATCAGATGGATCCGGCCAACGCCGACGAAGCAATCCGCATCGTCGGGCGCGATCTGGCTGAGGGCGCTGACATGGTTATGGTGAAACCGGGAATGCCCTATCTGGATATCTGTCGTCGGGTGAAAGACACCTATGGCGCGCCCACTTACGCCTATCAGGTGTCAGGTGAATACGCGATGCTGCGCGGGGCGATGGATCAGGGATGGCTGGACCGCGACAAGGTGATTCTGGAAAGCCTGATGGTGTTCAAACGGGCCGGTTGTGACGGCATCCTGACCTATTTCGCGCTGGAGGCTGCGCGTTTGTTGGCCAAATAGGGGCCGGCGGAACCCTGCTCAGCCCACTATAGCTGGTGACAGCCCGGCTTGCATACACTATAGATGTGGCAGACCGGCCAAATAAGGCGGGCAACAGAGGCAACCGGCAGACAAGGGCGTATCCAATGAAAACGATTTCCCGACGATTTATGATCGCGTGCGCATTCAGCGCAACTATTTTTGCGGCCGCATGTGACAATGGCATTGGCGGCAACGGCGCCGATACGATTGATGCGCGCGTCGACAGCACGATGAATTATCTGTTCAACACGCAGCCCGAAACTCAGGCGCTGAATGACAAGGCGGCGGGTGTTCTTGTCATGCCGCTGATTACCAAGGCCGGCTTTGGTCTGGGCGGATCTTACGGGCGCGGCGCGCTGCGGGTCGGCGGTGTAACGGTCGACTATTATTCCGCTGCACAGGCCAGCTTTGGGTTGCAGATCGGCGCGCAGCAATATGCACATGCGCTGTTTTTCATGACCGAAGAAGCCTTGCAGGATTTCCGCTCATCACCGGGTTGGGCCGCGGGCGCCGATCTGGAATACGCGCTGAACGACCGGGGCGAAAATATTTCGACCGACACGACGACAACATTGGCCCCTGTTGTGGCCGTGGTGTTTGGGCAAGCCGGTCTGATCGCCGGCGCAACGGTTGAGGGCACAAAATACAGCCGCATCATCCCCTGAATTTACCCAAAATCTGATGAAATCGCGCAGGGCATTGCCTTGCGCTTTTTCGTTGTCCTGACTGCATAGCGGTATTGCGCTGGCCTTTTCGCGTGATCTTCGCTAGGTGGCGCGCTACATCAAAGAAAGAACCCCGAATGGAACTGCGCAATATTGCGATTATCGCCCACGTTGACCACGGCAAAACCACGCTTGTTGACGAACTGTTAAAACAATCCGGAGCATTCCGGGAAAATCAGGCCGTCGCCGAACGGGCGCTGGACAGCAACGATCTGGAACGCGAACGCGGTATCACCATTCTGGCCAAAGCGACCAGTGTCGAGTGGAAGGGCACCCGCATCAACATCGTTGACACACCGGGGCACGCCGATTTCGGTGGCGAAGTAGAGCGTATCCTGTCGATGGTCGATGGCGTTGTATTGCTGGTAGACGCTGCCGAAGGGCCGATGCCGCAGACTAAATTTGTGACTTCCAAGGCACTTGCACTGGGCCTGCGCCCGATTGTGGTGCTGAACAAAGTCGACAAACCCGACGCCGAACCGGACCGCGCACTGGACGAATGTTTTGATCTGTTTTCCAATCTTGGCGCTGATGACGACCAGCTTGATTTTCCGCATCTCTATGCCTCGGGCCGCTCTGGCTGGGCCGACGCCGCGTTGGACGGGCCGCGCAAGGATCTGGACGCGCTATTCAACCTTGTCGTCAACCATGTTCCCCAACCACGTCAGATCACCCAGTTGGACGAACCATTCCGCATGTTAGCCACCACATTGGGCGCAGACCCGTTTATTGGCCGTTTGCTGACAGGCCGGGTAGAATCTGGCATCCTGAAAACTGGCGCAACGGTTCAGGCGTTGTCGCGTATCAGCCAAAAGGTCGAACAGTTTCGCGTCACCAAAATTCAGGCGTTCCGTGGCCTTGCCTTGCAACCAATCGACGAAGCACGCGCCGGCGACATCGTCACCCTTGCCGGAATGGCCAAGGCAACCGTGTCCGACACCATTTGCGCCTTGGCCGTAGAGGAACCTCTGCAAGCTCAACCAATTGATCCACCAACGATTTCTGTAACATTTGGCATCAACACAAGCCCGCTTGCCGGCCGCGAAGGCAAAAAAGTTCAATCGCGCGTCATCCGCGAACGCCTGATGAAGGAAGCTGAAAGCAACGTCGCGATTAAAATCACGGATGCGCCCGGTGGCGATGCCTTTGAAGTCGCCGGACGTGGCGAATTGCAAATGGGTGTGTTGATCGAAAACATGCGCCGTGAAGGGTTCGAGCTGTCAATCTCGCGCCCGCAGGTGTTGTTTCGCGAAGAAAACGGTGTGCGTCTTGAACCGGTTGAAGAAGTCACAATTGACGTTGACGACGATTATTCCGGTGTTGTGATCGAAAAAATAACCGGCACACGTCGCGGCGAATTGGCCGAAATGAAACCGGCAGGTGTTGGAAAAACACGGATCGTGGCCCATGTGCCGTCACGCGGATTGATCGGCTACCACGGCGAATTCATGACCGACACACGCGGAACCGGGGTTCTGAACCGGGTATTTCATGAATGGGCACCCCATAAAGGCGCAATTCCGGGGCGGCGGGCCGGTGTATTGATTTCAATGGAAAGCGGCCAATCCGTAGCCTTCGCGTTATGGAACCTTGAAGATCGCGGTCGCATGTTCATCGGTGCTCAGGAGCAGGTTTATCAGGGCATGATTATCGGCGAACACAGCCGCGAAAATGATCTGGAAGTGAACCCGCTGAAGGGTAAAAAACTGACCAACGTGCGCGCATCGGGCACCGATGAAGCGGTGCGGCTGACCACGCCAGTCACCCTGTCGCTGGAACAGGCAATTGCCTATATTGACAACGATGAACTGGTCGAGGTCACGCCACAGTCAATCCGACTGCGCAAACGCCATCTGGATCACCACGAAAGAAAACGAGCCGCTCGCAGCGCGTGAAGCAGGGTCTATTCGACCTCTTCAACAACAACCAGATCACGCTTACTGGAGACGCTGGAAAATTTCAGCGCTTCTTTGTAGCTGGGTGAGTTGTAGCAGTTGACCGCGTCTTCAAATGTCGGGAAACGGGCCACTACATTGCGGGCACGATCGTTGCCCTCTAGCTGTTTGTGACGTCCCGCACGTGCCAGAAATACACCACCAAAAGCGGCGACCGCCTTGCTCGAAATGGCGACATATTTCATGTAGGTTTCCTCGTCGGTCACCTCTATATTTGCGATCCAAAGTGCTGACATTGTTATTCTCCCAATAATTTCCCGGCTGCATCAATTGCAGCCTGTGAATTGCTCACGTCCTTACCGCCGCCCTGCGCCATATCCGCGCGACCGCCGCCTCCTTTGCCCCCCAGCTCGCCAACGGCGACGCGCACCAGATCGACGGCCGATATCTTGTCCGTCAGATCAACGGTAACACCCGCGGCCACCGCCGCCTTGCCACCCGCATCCGCAATCAACAGCACAACACCAGAGCCGATCCGCGACTTATGTTCATCAATCAGTGCTGGCAAATCCTTGCCCGACACCCCTTTAAGTACATGAGCAACGAATGTTACCCCGTTGATATCTTGACCATTATCACCGGCGCCTTCCTGGGCTCCGCCAGCCATTGCCAGATCGCGACGCAGTTGCGCAACTTCGTTTTGCAGAGTCTTGCGTTCCCCAAGCAGCGCCTGAACACGATCCAGAACCTCGCTCGGCTGCGCCTTGAGCGTTCCGGCAATTTCGCTCACGCGGTTTGCAGCTTCAGACAGATAGGCAAGTGCTGCCGGTCCGGTCAGCGCCTCGATCCGGCGAACCCCGGCAGAAGACGCACTGTCGCCAAGCACGACACAAACGCCAATATCGCCAGTCTGGCGCACATGGGTTCCGCCGCAAAGTTCAAGCGAATAGGTCTTGCCGTCCAGCCCCTTGCCAGTATCGGCGCGCCCCATTGAGACAACCCGAACTTCGTCACCGTATTTCTCGCCAAAAAGCGCCTGCGCGCCGATGTCGCGTGCATCGTCAGGCGTCATGATCCGGGTTTCAACCGGGGTATTTTGTCGAATATAGGTATTTACATCAGCTTCAACGCGGGAAATTTCCGCGCCGCTCATCGCCTTGGAGTGGGAAAAATCAAACCGCAACCGATCCGGTGCATTCAGCGAACCGCGCTGCGCCACATGCGGGCCAAGCGCCTCTCGCAATGCTTCATGCAGCAAATGCGTGGCCGAATGGTTGGCCCGGATCGCAGTGCGTCGTGAATGATCCACACTCATTTCGCCAGCCTCACCGGATGAAATTACCCCTTCGGTAACTTTTACGAAGTGAATGAATACACCCGCTGTTTTGCGTGTATCGGTCACCTCGGCGGTTCCATTTTCGGTTTTGATGACGCCCGTATCGCCAACCTGACCGCCGGCCTCGCCATAAAAAGGAGTCTGATTGACGACGATCTGAACCTCATCCCCCGCCGCGGCAGATATCACAATTGCCCCGTTTTTCACCAGCGCAAGCACCTGCCCTTCGGCTTTTTCCGTGTCATAGCCAAGAAATTCGGTAACCCCGTGTTCCTCTGCCAGATCGAACCAAATCGCCGCATCCGCCGTCTGCCCCGAACCGGCCCAAGCAGCACGCGCCTTGGCCTTTTGGGCCGCCATCGCCTCATCAAACCCCGCAACATCGACCGAACGATCCTGCTCGCGCAGCGCATCCTGCGTCAGATCCAGTGGAAACCCAAATGTGTCATAAAGCTTGAACGCCGCCGCACCGGACAGTTCAGCGCCATCGGGCAAATTTGCCAATTCGTCATCAAGCAGTTTCAGACCACGATCCAGAGTTTGGCGAAACCGGGTTTCTTCCAGATGCAGGGTTTCCTCGATCAACTCCTGCCCGCGGCCCAATTCCGGATAAGCCTGCCCCATCTGCGCCACCAGTTCGGGCACAAGCCGGTGCATCACCGGGTCCTTGGCACCCAGTAAATGAGCATGCCGCATCGCCCGGCGCATGATCCGGCGCAACACATAGCCGCGCCCGTCGCTGGACGGCATCACACCATCGGCAATCAGGAAAGACGTGGATCGCAAATGGTCCGCGATCACCCGGTGATGCACATTTCCGGGCCCGTCCGGGTCTTGGCTGGTGGCATGGGCCGACGCCTCGATCAGCGCGCGCATCGTATCGGTGTCGTAATTGTCGTGTTTGCCTTGCAACAACGCGCCAACCCGTTCCAGCCCCATGCCGGTATCAATCGACTGCATCGCCAAATCGCTCATCGAGCCGTCTTCGTATTGCTCGTTTTGCATGAACACGAGGTTCCAGATTTCAATAAACCGATCGCCGTCCTCATCAGGGCTGCCGGGGGGACCACCGGCGATGTGATCGCCGTGATCATAGAATATCTCGGTGCAGGGACCGCAAGGCCCGGTCGGCCCCATCATCCAAAAATTGTCATTCGTCGCGATCCGGATGATCCGATCATCGGGCAGACCTGCGACCTTTTTCCAGATATCGGCGGCCTGCTCGTCGGTGTGGTAGACGGTGACCAGCAACCGGTCCTTGTCGATCCCAAACTCGCGGGTCAGCAATTCCCATGCGTAAGAAATTGCTTGTTCTTTGAAGTAGTCACCAAAAGAGAAATTTCCCAACATTTCGAAAAACGTGTGGTGGCGTGCGGTATAGCCAACATTGTCCAAATCATTGTGCTTGCCGCCGGCGCGAACGCATTTCTGCGCCGAGGTCGCGCGGGTATAATCGCGGCGCTCTAAGCCGGTAAAAAGGTTTTTGAACTGCACCATCCCCGAATTAACAAACATTAACGTCGGATCGTTACGTGGCACCAGCGGCGAGCTGGGAACAACCTCATGCCCGTTGCTGCGAAAATAATCCAGAAAGGTGGATCGGACGTCGTTCAGGCTGGACATATCAGGACTTTCACACGGCAGTTTTGCGTTCAAACCCGTTTATCCGTAAGCCTGTGTGCTGTCCACAACAACTAAAAGGCCGGACAAATTTGCCCGGCCCTTCAACATTTATGTAGCTTGATTAATCGTCGAGCAGCGCGTCGTCACCAACATCGGGGCCCGAGGCTTTCATCGCCTTCATAGCCGCATCTTTATCGAAATCCAGACCATGTGCGGCCCGAATCTTATCTTCGATCTCTATGGCGAAATGTTCGTTGTCGCGCAAAAATTGCTTGGCATTTTCGCGGCCTTGACCGATCCGTTCGTCACCATAACTGAACCAAGAGCCGGACTTTTCGACAATCCCGGCTTTGACGCCCAAATCAATCAACTCGCCTCTTTTTGAAATTCCTTCACCATACATAATGTCAAATTCCACCTGCTTGAACGGCGGCGCAACCTTGTTCTTAACAACCTTAACACGGGTCGCATTGCCGACGATTTCATCGCGATCCTTGATTGCTCCGATACGGCGGATATCCAGACGGACTGAGGAATAAAACTTTAGCGCATTGCCCCCGGTTGTGGTTTCCGGGCTGCCAAACATCACGCCGATCTTCATCCGGATCTGGTTGATAAAAATCACCATACAATTGGAACGCGCAATCGAGCTAGTCAGTTTGCGCATCGCCTGGCTCATCAGTCGGGCGTGAACACCAACACTTGCGTCACCCATATCACCTTCAAGCTCGGATTTTGGCGTCAGGGCGGCAACCGAATCTACAACGACCATGTTGACGGCCCCCGAACGCACCAATGTATCGACAATTTCCAACGCCTGCTCGCCGGTGTCGGGCTGCGAAATCAGCAATTCTTCCAGATTGACGCCCAGTTTTTTGGCGTAAAGCGGATCGAGCGCATGTTCGGCATCCACAAATGCACAGACGCCCCCTTTTTTTTGTTCTTCGGCAACGCAATGCAGTGTCAGCGTTGTCTTGCCAGAACTTTCGGGACCATAAATTTCCACGACCCGGCCCTTGGGCAGACCGCCAATGCCAAGCGCAATATCCAGCCCCAGCGAGCCGGTCGATGTGCTTTCGATTTCCTGCACCGGATTGTCTGCGCCGAGCTTCATGATCGAGCCCTTGCCGAACTGCCGTTCGATCTGGGCCAAAGCCGAGTCGAGGGCTTTTTGTTTTTCGCTGTCGCGCTTGTTTGTCATATCCAGAACTTCTGCCATAGCCATAATTTCATTCCTTATTCCACACCCGGTCTGGGGCGGCAATGCTGCCTGATGTTCGCTTCTTGTTCTTACTAACCTTTATGAGATCAAAACGAGAACATTTCAAGCAAATTGTTACCAATATATTTTTGCAGCACATAGTTAAGGAAAGGTTTAAGCGAACCTGTATCGACATCGAAATGGGAATTCGCATCGCCCAAGCAGGGATTTGTTGCCCCGAGCAATAGACCAACCATATGCAATTACTGACTTTTCGGCGGCAAGAGTTAGTGGAACTGATCGTTAACGGTTGCGGTCAGTTCATTCAGACTAAACGGTTTTGGCAAAAATACTGAATTTGGGATACGCGCCTGTTGCTGTGAAAAGCTTTCCTCAGCGTACCCCGATACAAAGACCACTTTTACACCGGGTCGTTCCTGCAGCGCCTTTGCCACCCAACTTGGCCCGTCCATTCCCGGCATGATTACATCGGTAACAAAAACGTCCACTTCCAGTGACCGATCCTCAAGCGTTTTCAAAGCATCCTCGGCATTCTCTGCCTCAAGCACTGTATAGCCACGCATTTTTAACGCGCGCGACGCAAATGCACGCACCGGGGCCTCATCCTCGACCAGCAGCACAACGCCGCCGGTGTGGGAATGGGTTGGCTTTGGAATGTCTGCTGCTACCCCGCTGCTCACTTTATTGACCCGCGCGGTGGCAGGGAAATACAGGGTGAAATTCGTGCCGCTGCCAACCACACTGTCGGCAAAAATATAGCCACCGGTTTGTTTGACAATTCCGTAGGCCATAGAGAGGCCCAATCCGGTTCCCTCACCCGTGCGCTTGGTTGTAAAGAACGGCTCAAATATTTTTGGCAGACGGTCTTTGGTTATCCCGCACCCCTGATCCGTTACCGAGATGACAATGTAGTCGCCAGCCGGAACCACCGCCCGGTCCCGCTCAATCGCCTCGCCCAGATGTTCCAGTCGGGTCTGAATAGAAACTTCGCCGCCATCGGGCATTGCATCGCGCGCATTCACCACCAGATTCATGATTACCTGCTCTAACTGTCGCTTGTCGGCACGTATTGGCAGCAGGTCGGGGTCATGGCGCAACGATAGAACAACCCGCTCACCCACAAGCCGGTTGAGCAGATGGGCCAGATCATCCAGCGTATCCTGAATTTCCAGCAATTCCGGTTTCAATGTCTGTTTTCGCGAAAATGCCAGCAATTGGCCCACCAGACTTGCCGCACGATTGGCATTCTGGCTGATCTGATCCAGATCACCAAAATCAGGGTCCCCTTCGTCATGGCGCAGCAACAAAAGGTCGCAATGGCCACTTATCGCGGTTAGAAGATTGTTGAAATCATGAGCAACCCCACCAGCCAATTGGCCGATCGCCTGCATCTTCTGGCTTTGCACAAACTGTGCCTCCAGCGTCTTTAGCTTGGTCGCGTCATTAAGAACGACGACCAGATTTGTATCATTGCCCTCGCTCACACGTGTCAGGGACACTTGCAAAAAGACGTCCCGGTCCGGACGCGAGGCACGCACAAACTCGGTTCGACACACTCCGCGCGGCTCTGCTGCCTCGCTTAGCCAGTCGGCAACCGAACGCCCCAACCCTTCAACCAAATCGCCAAAATACTGCGCAGGTTGACCATCTACGGCCAAAAGATCGCGCGCCAACCGGTTGCACAAAAGGATCTTGCCGTCGGGCGAAACCTTCATCAACGGGACAGGTAGTTCATCAAACAAATCCCAGTTACCTGCCGTATCAGAGGCAACACCATCAGCGGGCATAAGAAATATTTCCTTGCGGCCACCAGTTCCGTCAACGGCACAAAGCAAAGCCTTTAGTGGGCCATCCACGCCAGCCACCTCATGCACGCCGCCGGGGCGCAGCGGCAAATCGTTGATAATGCGGTCAAGCCGGGCCTCTCGTCCGCCCAATATCCGACGCATCACGTCATTCATGAACAGCACAGTCCCCGCCTTGCTGATCGTCATCATCGGCAAGCTAATCCCTTCTGCGCTGCGCCCGGGGTTGCTGCGTTCGATGATATCCTCAAGGCGCCACAAAAATCCGCTGTCAGCCAGCTTGTGGACAGACAGGCGCAAATGCCCCCGGCGCAGCACCACATCTTCGCGGGCAAATCCGCTGGTTGCAGCGTGGCCCTGAAGGCGGCGCAACGTTGCCGAAGGCGAGGCCAGTATATCACCAAATGAGGCCAGTAAGGTTTCCTGACTTGCACCAAAGCGATCAGTAGCGGCCCGATTGCGATAGACCACCAGCCCGTCGGCATTGGTGGTGAAACTGGGCGACGTGTCCCATTCGACGAATCCGGCCACTGTTTTCTGAAATACAATCATTTCCCGGCTGTGGCGCACCGCAATTCGTTTGATCGCAATCGTCAGAAACAACAGTGTGCATCCGGCCCCAAGCAGCACCAGACCCGCCAGTGCATTGGGCACATAAAGCGCGGCCGCCAGCGTCATCACCGACAGCGCCAGCAGATACCCGACCTTTGTGGCAAGACGCACAGCATGGTCGGTCATTGGATGGCGGGATAGCGCCAAATACGACACCGCAATCTCCCTCTCGATTCGTTCTGAATGCATTTCGAGCGGAAACAGTTAATCGCCGATTAATCTTGATCGAAACACAACGTATAGTTGTGTATTATTTTTACGATACCCGCGTCAATAGAGCAAGATAGAACCCATCTCCGCCTTGCAGTGGCAAAAACGCATGATCCTTAACCAATTGCCAAGATTTGTTATTGGCCAGAAACGCATCAATCCGGGTGCGGTTTTCAACCTCAAACATTGAGCAGGTTATATAGGCGAGCGTTCCACCAATCTTTGTAAGGGGCGCGGCCTGATCCAGGATTGCGCTTTGCAACGCAGTCAGTTCTGCCAGCCGGTCCGGGTTCAGCGCCCATTTTGCCTCGGGTTTGCGCCGCCACGATCCGCTGCCAGAACAGGGCACGTCACATATCACCAGATCGAATGACTGGCCTGCTAACCCTTCGGTCTCTACAATTTCAATATCGGCCCCGGCCCGTTCGGTGCGCACTGGCAGGTCTTT
>JAHRVD010000213.1 GCA_019090845.1 Marinosulfonomonas sp. | reverse complement strand
GCATTGCGGATTGGCACGGCGCCATTGATCCCGCAACGCTGGACGACATCGGTCGCGCCAACCTGCGCCACATCTGGCGGAGCTATCAGCGCCACGTCAAAGTGCCCGCGGCCTTAGCCCGTGAAATCGCGCGGGTGACATCAATGGCGCAGGGCGCCTGGGCCAAGGCGCGCGCGGGCGAAGATTTTGCCGCTTTTGCACCAACACTGGAACGGGTCGTCGGCTTGCGACAGGAAGAGGCCGCAGCTTTGGCAGGCGACGGCGGCGACCTTTATGACGCATTGCTGGATGACTATGAACCCGGCGCTACGGCCGCCCAATTGCAGGCAATGTTTGACGCATTGCGCCCGCGTTTGGTGGCACTTCGCGAAAAGGTGCTGGGGGCACCCAGTCAGCCGCGTGCACTGGCGCGCGATTTCGATGAGGCCGGGCAGTTGCGCATCAGCGCCGCCTTGGCATCGGCATTTGGCTATGATCTGGAAAACGGGCGGATCGACAAGGCGGTGCACCCGTTTTCTTCCGGTTCCGGGCAAGACGTGCGCATTACCACGCGCACTGACGCCCAAAACCCTTTCGACTGCTTTTATTCCACGATCCACGAGGTCGGCCACGCCTGTTATGAACAGGGCATTGATGCGCGCCATTTGCTGACTCCACTTGGCGCTGGCGTATCAATGGGCGTGCACGAAAGCCAAAGCCGGATCTATGAAAACCAGATCGGGCGCAGCCGTGCGTTTTGCGGGCATTTGTTTGACCAGATGACATCGGAATTTGGCGATCTTGGTGTTGGCGGCGCAGATGATTTCTATGGCGCAGTCAACCGCGTTCAGCCCGGATTTATTCGCACTGAAGCCGATGAAATCCACTATAACCTGCACGTGCTGATGCGCTTTGATCTGGAACGCGCGTTGATAAGCGGGCAATTGTCGGTGGCCGATCTGCCAGACGCATGGAACGCCCGCTTTCTGGCGGATTTTGGTGTTGTTGTGGACAAGCCTTCCAACGGGTGTTTGCAGGATGTGCATTGGTCCGTCGGTCTGTTTGGCTATTTTCCGACCTACACGCTTGGCAATGTCTATGCGGCCTGCCTGCACAAGGCGATGGCGGGCGATTTGCCCGACCTTGATGGCGCACTTGGGGTCGGCAATTCCGCCCCGGCGACAGGCTGGTTGCGCGAAAAACTGCAGGTGCATGGCGGGCTTTATGAACCGCGTGAACTGGTTGCCAAAGCCTGCGGGTTCGAGCCGTCCGAAGCACCGCTGCTTGATTATCTGGAAACGAAATTTTCGGCTATCTATGGGCTTTAATATTTTCCCGTTACATTTTGAAATGTTTGGATAATTTCAGGCCCTGACCTTGATAGTTCGACTTTAGGTCAGCCCCATAAAGGGTGTGCGGAACGGCCGCCATACGTTCATAAACCAACCGTCCGACGACCTGCCCGTGTTCCAGCACAAAAGGTGCCTCGTGACAGCGCACTTCCAGCACACCGCGTGATCCGGCACCGCCGGCTGCGCCATAGCCAAAGCCGGGGTCAAAAAAGCCCGCGTAATGCACCCGAAATTCACCCACCATCGCCAGATAGGGGGCCATTTCGGCGGCGCAATCGGGCGGGATCGTCACTGCTTCCTGACTGACCAGAATGTAAAACGCACCGGGGTCCAGAATGATCCGCCCGTCATCGGTGTGGATCGGTTCCCAGTATTCTGCCGGGTCGTAATGGGCGATATTGTCCAGATCAATCACCCCGGTGTGGGGTTTGGCGCGGTAGCCCACCAGATTGCCCGAGGCAGGGCGCAGATCAACAGAAAACCCCAACCCGTCCGAAATAACCGGCTGGCCCGGAACAAGCCCGACGGTTTCGTGCAACTTCACCAGTTCGGCATCGCTCAGCACCGCTTGGCCCTGACGGAACCGGATTTGATTAAGGCGCATGCCCGGGCGCACCAGAACCGAAAAGGAACGCGGGCAGATTTCGGCGTAAAGCGGGCCGTGATAGCCCGGCTCGATACGGTCAAATTCTACGCCGCCGTCGGTGATTGTGCGGGTCAGCAGATCAAGGCGGCCGGTCGAACTTTTGGCGTTGGCCACCGCCTGAATATCATCGGGCAGTGCCAGACCTTCCATCAGCGGCACCACATAGACACAGCCCTTCTCCAGCACTGCACCATTTGTCAGGTCGATCGCGTGCATTTCAAATTCGCCGATCCGCTCCGCGACCGTGCGATCCCGCCCCGTCAGGAATGAGGCCCGGATCCGATAGGCCTTGGTGCCAAGGCGCAAATCCAGTGATGCGGGTTGAATTTGTTCATCTATAACAGCCGGTTGTGCGGTGATTGCGCCTTGGGCAATTAGGTTTTTGATCGCCTGATCGGGTAAGACTCCGGTCATTTTAGTAAGTTCCCTTCAGACAAAAACACCCGCCGCCCAAACGGGCGCGGGCGTGTTTGATATGGTCGGGCTAGCAGGACTTGAACCTGCGACCTTCCGTCCCCCAGACGGACGCGCTACCAGACTGCGCCATAGCCCGACGTATGGCCTTTCATAGTGATTTTGATGGCAGGGACAACCCACAACTGGCACCACGGAGCTTAGTCTGAGCTATCGCGCGGTGCCGGATCATCCATACGGGCGCGAAGCCGTGTCAGCCGGTCATATATTTTGGAAAATGCACCCGAATTTGTTTTGTCAGCCGACTGCTCATCAGCCATTTTGCGAAGACTGGCCGCAACATGAACGATATTGGGTGTATCCGCAGCTTCGTTATCTTCGGGGTCATCGGGTACGTCAGCGACAATCGGTTCTGGTGTGACCGGGGCGTCCTGTGGCGCTGTGACTGGTTGATCTGGGGCAGGTTGATCTGGAAACGGGGTGTCCGGGACGTCTTGGGTTTGGTCAGCCGGCTGCGCCTCGTCAAACTGCACAATGTTTTCAGGCGGGGCCTGAACCACATCCAGCTCAATGGGTGCTTCATCGGGGATCGGTGCTGGTGTCGCCTCAATCACGATGCCTTGCGTGGTGCCGCCTAAAGCGGGTGACAGCGCTGCCACGTGGCGCGCACCTTCTTCGCGCAGTAGTTTTTGAACACCCCGGATCGTCATCCCGTCATCATGAAGTAACTTTTTGATACCACCCAGCAATTCCATATCACCGGGGCGGTAATAGCGCCGCCCTCCGGCCCGTTTTACTGGTTTGAGTTGAGAAAACCGGCTTTCCCAGAACCGCAGAACATGAGTCGGGGTGCCAAGCCACTCTGCCACCTCACTGATGGTGCGGAAGGCATCGCGAGATTTTTCCATTGGGCGGGACCTTAGCCTTTATTGCCGTCGGCCACACGATCTTTCATCAGGTGGGACGGGCGGAATGTCAGCACCCGGCGTGGCGAGATCGGAACCTCTTGCCCGGTTTTTGGATTGCGTCCCACCCGCGCGGCCTTGTTGCGCACACTGAACGTGCCAAATGATGAGATTTTTACCGACTCGCCGCGCACAAGCGCATCCGACATCTGATCAAGCACAGATTCGACCAATTGCGCCGATTCATTGCGTGACAGGCCAACCTCGCGGAAGACGGCTTCGGACAGGTCCATCCGTGTCAAAGTTTTTTCGCTCATTCCATCCCCCTGATTTCTATTTTTGAAAATCATAGAGGTTTGGTAATTTCCGAGTCAATATCAAGAGCTTGGGTAACGGTGTTAATTTGCCGGTTTTTGAGCTTACCAGCGCAAAACGACGCTTCCCCAGGCCAATCCGCCGCCAATTGCCTCTAACAAGACGATATCGCCGGGTTTGAATCGGCCCTCGGCCTTGCCAGTCGACAGTGCCAAAGGAATCGATGCGGCCGATGTATTGCCCTGATCCTGAAGCGTCACAATAACCCGTTCCATCGACAGACCCAGCTTTTTGGCAGTGCCGGCGATGATGCGGATATTGGCCTGATGGGGTACCAGCCAGTCCAGATCGTCCTGCACCAGCCCGGCCTTTTCAAGCGAGGTGCGCGCCGTTGCCGCCAGTTTGACGACCGCATGTTTGAACAGTTCGGGCCCCTGCATTCGTAGAACACCGGCCGTTCCTGTGGTCGAAACGCCACCATCCACATAAAGCAGATCGCGATAAGTGCCGTCTGAATTCAGGTCAACCGACAGGATGCCGGTGTCGTCGGATGTGCCGCTGCCTTCATGGGCTTCAAGTATCACCGCACCCGCGCCATCGCCGAACAAAACGCAGGTGGCACGATCGGTAAAGTCCAGAATGCGTGAAAAAGTTTCAGCGCCGATCACCAGTACCCGGTTGGCCTGACCCGACACAATCATCGCATTGGCGTTGGACATTGCAAACACGAACCCGGCACAGACTGCCTGCACGTCATATGCAAAGCCATTTTTCATCCCAATCCCGGCCTGCACCATCGTTGCAGCAGACGGGAATGTCAGATCAGCGGTAGAAGTTGCCAGAATTATCGCGTCAATATCGCTTGGCTGCAGTCCGGCGTCATCCAGCGCCATTTTTGCCGCCGCGATTGCCAGATCGGATGTGGTCTGCCCCTCGGCTGCAAAATGGCGTCGTTCGATACCGGAGCGGGCGCGAATCCATTCGTCGCTGGTGTCCAGTGTTTTTTCAAATTCGCTATTTGGAACGACACGTTCTGGCAGATAGTGCCCAACACCGCGTACTGCCGCTCTTGTGGTCATGTTTGTGAACCGTTCTTTTTCTCGGTGTCGTTTATTTTTGTATCCTGACCTGAGGCTACAGCAGAAGCAACCCGGGCGGCCAGACGCTCGTTAAAGCCAGATTCGCCAAGCTGTGCGGCCAACTTTATTGCGGCCGATATACCTGTCGCATCGGCCGATCCGTGCGATTTTACCACCGTGCCATTCAGCCCCAAAAATACCCCGCCGTTTACCTGACGTGGGTCCATTCGGGTTTTTAAATTTTTCAGTGAACGCGCGGCCAGCAGCGCAGATATCCACGCCATCGGGTTCGCTTTGAAGGCCTGCTTGAGAAAATCACTTATCAGCGAGGCCGTTCCTTCGCCGGTTTTAAGCGCAATATTGCCGGTAAAACCATCCGTAACGATGACATCAACCCGGTCCGACGGGATATCGCTGCCCTCGACAAAACCAACAAAGTCAAAGCGCGCCGCGTCGGCCTGATCGCCGATAAGCTCATTTGCAATTTTCAGCTCGGCGTGGCCTTTAGAGTCTTCGGTGCCCACGTTCAGCAGCCCGATCCGCGGGCGTGCCAGCCCCAGACCGTTGCGCGCATAAGACGCCCCCATCAGGGCATATTGCAGCAAATCCTGCGCTTCGGCGCGAATATCCGCGCCAACATCCAGCATCACATTAAAACCGCCCGGATTGCGTGATGGCCAAAGGCAGGCAATCGCTGGTCGGCTTATACCGGGTAGCTTGCGCAGGCGGATCATTGAAACGGCCATCAAGGCGCCGGTGTTGCCGCAGGAAACGGCCACCGATGCCTTGCCGTCACGCACCGAGGTAATTGCCGACCACATCGACGTGTCCTGACCGCGGCGCATAACCTGAGACGGTTTTTCGCCCATTTTCACCACACCGGTGGCGTGTTGAACCTGAATGCGATTGCCCAGTTTGCTTTTGGTAACCAGCGGATTCAGGATGTCTTCGGGGCCATGCAAAATAAAGCTGATGTTTGCGTTTTCGGCCGCAGACAAAGCAACACCAGCGACAACAGCCGCTGGTCCCAGATCGCCACCCATGGCGTCAACAGAAATGATGGTAGGCGTGGAGCCTGTCGTGTTTTGATCGTCAGATGCCGTCATGCCCACGCCGCCAAGAGGCCGGCCTTACGCCGCGTCCTCATCCTCAAAGTCGATCTCATTGATTTGCGCCACAACTTCGCGTTCCGCGTAGTGGCCACAAGCACCACAAACGTGGTGTGGGCGCTTAAGCTCGCCGCAATTTGGGCATTCAGCCGGGTTACCCGCAACCAGCGCATCATGAGCGCGGCGCATGTTCCGCTTGGAGCGGGTGATTTTATTCTGTGGGACAGCCATGTCTCAGCCTCGGTAAATTCGGGGGGCACATGCCCCGTTGGTCTGTAGTTTTTAGGGTCATACGCGCTTGGATCGCCCGTGTCCAACCCATCTTGTCAGCAAGGCCGGGAACATACTGTCTATGGCGT
>JAHRVD010000212.1 GCA_019090845.1 Marinosulfonomonas sp. | reverse complement strand
CTCGTTGTCGGCGGCGAAGCGACAAAAGCCGTTGACCTTTGGGTCTGCCCCGTTGTTGCCTGGAAAGATCCCGGCACTGTCGGGTTGCCAGCTTTCCATCATGGCGTCACGCATTCTCCAGCCGGTTCCGTCATAGACAGCACCGCGGATGATAATGTTCTGGCCCTTGGCCCCATCCTCGATTGCGCGCCGCCCAAGGTCTTCGGGATAGATCGTTTCGATTCCGGTGAAGAACGGGATACAGCCGATGTGCACATAGGGACCAGCGGTTTGTGACGGGGTTTCCCGTAGCAATTCCAGTTTCTGCGTCATTTTACATCCCCTCCGGTTTGTTTTCGAACATCGTCTGGCGGCGTCCGCGCAGAACGATATCAAATTTATAGGCCAGCGCATCCAGCGGCAGCGCCTTAGACATATCCAGCGGCGCAACCAGCTGCTCGATCTGGCTTTTGTCCGGGATCGTCTGAACGATCGGACAGCGATCAATTAGCGGGTCGCCTTCAAAATACATCTGCGTAATCAGGCGCTGGCCAAAGCCTGATCCAAAAACCGAGTAATGGATATGCATCGGGCGCCAGTCGTTCACGCCATTGGGCCAAGGGTAGGCGCCGGGGCGGACCGTCAGGAACTCATAATACCCGTTATCATCGGTGATCGTGCGCCCGCAGCCACCAAAAGCCGGGTCCAGCGGGGCAAGATATCCGTCGTTCTTATGGCGATAGCGCCCGCCCGCATTGGCCTGCCAGATTTCCACCAGCGTATGGGGAACCGGGCGCGCATTTTCGTCCAGCACACGGCCGTGCACGATGATCCGCTCGCCGATTGCCTTTTCAGCGCCCTGAGTGAAATTCTCGATCAGATTGTTGTCCAGCTTGCCGATCAGGCCCTGCCCAAATACCGGCCCTGTCTGCTCGCTTGGGGTGCTGGGCATCGACAAGAGCGGCAGTCTGGGCGAGCGCGTCACCGAAGTTTTGTAGCCCGGATCATATGCCAACGGATGGGCTGAGCGATCCCTTTGAATAAGAGGATTCGTGCTAGACATGGCCAATCTCCTTTAGGAATGCGTTCAGAATTTCGCAATATTCGTCGGGTTTCTCGACGCAGGGCAAATGGCCCACGCCGCGAATAAGCTGGAACCGCGATCCTTTAACCAAATCCGCCGTTTCGCGCATCAGATCGGGTGGCGTTGCACCATCTTCGTCACCCGCGATGAACAGGCTGGGTAAACTAAGTGCTGCCGTGGTCGTGAAAAAATCAGTGTGCGAGATTGCCGCCGAACACCCCATATAACCTTGGGCCGGGGTGCAGGTCAGCATATTCCGCCACGCCGCCATTTCATCGGTTTTGCGAAACGCCCGGCCAAACCATCGTTCCATGACCGCGTCGGCCAATACCTCAATTCCGCCCGCCTTAATGGCGTCGATGCGTTCCTGCCACATGGCTCTGGTGCCGATTTTGGCGGCAGAGTTGGACACCACCATAGCCCGGATCAAATCCAGCCGTTTAACCGCCAGCCCCTGTGCAATCATGCCCCCGATTGACAGCCCGACAAAGACGCAATCCTTGACCTTCAGGTGGTCAAGCAGGCGTTCAGCATCGCTGATCAATGCCCCCATTGAATAGGGCGCATCCGGGCAGGACGACAGGCCGTGCCCGCGCTTGTCCCAACGGATGATCCGCAAACCCGGGGGCAATAGCGGAATGATTTTGTCCCATAGCCGGTAATCCGTTCCAAGGGAATTTGCGAAAACGATCGGTGCGCCGTTCGGATCACCTTCGTCAGTATAGTTCAGTTTCACATCGCCAAGATCGAGAATGTTCATCTGTCACCTTTCTAAAATGGCAGGCCAATATAATTTTCCGCCAATACTGTTTGCGCGGCGCGCGAGCTTGCCAGATAGGCCAGTTCGCTTTCCTGCATGCGTTTATCAAAACGGCTTTGATCGGGGGCGCGATGCAACAGTGTGGTCATCGACCAACTGAAGCGTTCGGATTTCCAGACCCGTGCCAATGCGCGTTCGGAATAATGCGTTAGCCCGTCGTCATCGCCGCCATAGTGTTGCAACAGGCTCTGAGACAGATAATGCACATCACTGACGGCAAGGTTCAGCCCCTTAGCGCCGGTTGGCGGCACGATATGGGCGGCATCTCCGACCAGAAACAACCGGCCCCAGCGCATCGGTTCGGCAACAAAACTGCGCAGCGGTGCCAAAGATTTTTCGATCGACGGCCCTGTCACCAATGTATCGGCGACCTCTTGGGGAATGCGTTTGCGCAACTCGTCCCAAAACTTCTGATCGGTCCATTTTTCAAGTGGATCATCCAGCGGTGTTTGCAGGTAATAGCGGCTGAGGTTGGAATTTCTCATAGAGCAAAGCGCAAATCCACGCTCGTGCTGGGCATAGATCAACTCATCCCTTGCCGGCGGCGTCCGGGACAAAATGCCCAACCAGCCAAACGGGTAGACCCGCTCATATTCCTGCAGGACAGATGCCGGAATGCAGCCCCGGCTGACGCCGTGAAACCCGTCGCATCCAGCAACAAAGTCGCAGTCAATTCGACGCTCGGTGCCGTCCTTGACATAAGTTACATATGGGGCGTCGGTTTCCAGATCATAGGGCGTGACGCCTTG
>JAHRVD010000211.1 GCA_019090845.1 Marinosulfonomonas sp. | reverse complement strand
CGCCCGCCGAGGTCAATGCCACACCGTAAGCACCCACATAGTAACGCGGCAGGAACGAAGCGAAGGCAACAAAGGCGCCGAACACGAAGAAGTAATATGTCGCAAAGCGCCAGACCTGAATATCCTTCAGCGGCTCAAGCTGTTTGGCGGCAGAAGTCGGTTTAGCGCCGGTTTTTTTCTGCTCCACCAGAACCGGATCGTCCTTGGCAAAGATGTAAAATGCGATGGCCATAACCACCAGAACCACGGCATAGATACGCGCGGTATCTTCCCAGCCCACGGCGATCACCAGAAACGGTGCGGCAAAGTTGGTGACAGCGGCACCCACGTTACCTGCCCCGAATATGCCCAGCGCAGTCCCCTGACGTTCAGCCTCGAACCAGCGCGACACATAGGCGATACCGATAATAAAGGAACCGCCCGCCAGCCCCAGACCCAGCGCGATCATCAGAAACACCGCATAGGTCTGAACCGAGGCCAGCAACCACACAGAAATGGCCGTGATCAGCATCTGCAGCGGCAGCATGATGCGCCCGCCAAACTGGTCTGTCCAAACGCCCAGAAAAATTCGGCTGAGCGAGCCGGTCAGAATCGGAGTCGCCACCAGAAGGCCAAACTGGGTCTCACTAAGACCAAGATCCTGTTTGATTTTCACCCCGATGATCGAAAAGATCGTCCAGACCGCAAAACAGACCGTAAAGGCCAGCGTGCTGAGTCCTAACGCCCGGTACTGATCACCCGGTGTCACACCGTCGATATTGTGCATTTTGAACCTCTCCTAGAATTGAATGTCATTGGCGTCGTTCAGGGCCTGATGTTGGGTCTCGCCTGGGCAATCCTGACGCAAGGCTTTGCGCGTTACTGCATCCAAACGGGGCGACAGATAGGGACGTCCCTGAATCAGTATTTTGCGGAATTGCGGCATCGGCCCCACTGGTCTCATCGGCCCCTCTGGTTTGTTGTGCAAAAATCAAATTCGGGTCTTGCCAGCAGATAAATCGCGCCAGTCTATGCTGACTTGATCCAGATCACGAAAACCGGGTTTTCTAACGAAATAGTCGGTCTGGCGAACTTTTTTTCGCCTGACCATGCGGTTTCACAATCGCCAGCGCAAAGAATGTTAAGCAATCACTTGACAATTATCAAATTTTTGGATCAAAAAGAGTCAAGGGATGGAGAGATCACAACATGCGCGCAGGCGACATACCCGAGCTTCAGAAGTTGAAATTGTTCGCTGATATGACGCCGGCGCATTTTCAGGACTTGATCCGGGCTGCTTATGTTCAGACGTTTCCGCCCCATGTGGACCTGATTTCCGAGGGCGATCATGGGGATTTTCTGCATATTGTGGTCTCGGGCAGCGTCGAGCTTTATTCGGTCTGGAACCATCACGAAACCTCAATGGCAACGGTGCGCCCAGTCTCAAGCTTTATTCTGGCGGCGACGATCAAGAACGGACCATATCTGATGTCGGCCCGAACATTGGAAAAATCGCGCATTGTCCTGCTGCCATCCATCGACGTGCGCGAAATTTTTGACCGGGACTCCGGCTTTGCCCGCGCCGTCGTGCGCGAGTTGGCCAATTGCTACCGTTCAGCGGTGAAGGATACCAAAAACCTTAAGCTGCGCAGTTCGCTCGAGCGGTTGGCGAATTACCTGATCCGCAGTCACATGCGGTCCAATGAGGCATTGGTGTTCGAGCTGACAATCAAAAAGCGCCGACTGGCGTCGTTTCTGGACATGACCCCTGAAAACCTGTCGCGCGCCATCAAGTCGCTGCGCTCATACGGCGTGCAAATCGACGGGACCAGAGTAACGATCACCGATATGAACGCCCTGTTAAAACTGGCCAAACCCAGCCCGCTGATCGACGATTATTCGACCTGAACCTTATGTCTGGCCCCGACCCACACCAAACGTCACGGGCGACCCCTGCGCGGTGCTGTCAGACGAATGCGAACCAGTCTTCGAATGGGCCGTGACGGTGTCCCTTTTGCCGCGCCAAGTTGACGCCACTCTGTAAGTGCAGCGGTGCGGTTGAGCTTGAATTTGGCACGTGAGTAAAGGTGGCGTTCCAAATTGAAATGGTTGTGAACGGAAGAATGAACGGCAGTGAATTCCTGCAAACTTCGCGTATTACGAAAGCCCAACATCGCCCGTTCTCGTCGTCGAAACGGCTGGTGTGAGTTCTCGCCTCGGTTGTTCAGCCAACGATCTGTTTTCTGCCTGTTTGCAATGCGATGATCTTCATCGCAGCACCGTAGGAACCCAATTTATCCGTTACCAAAACATGCGGTGGACCGTAGCGTTTCATTGTTTTTCTTAAGAATTTCGAAGCTGCCGTGCGATCTCGGCGCTTCGTAACAAAGGATTCCAGCACTTCGCCCTTATGATCCACGGCGTGCTAAAGATTGTGCGTCTTGCAGTTAATCTTCAGGAAAACCTCGTTCAACTGCCATTGCCAGTTGGACGAGGCGCGAAGATTCTGGACGCGGTTCCGGCGGATCTCAGCGGCGAACAACGGACAAAAATGGTGCCACCAGAAACGAACTGACTTATAGCTGATATCGATACCGCGTTCGTGCAGCAGGTCTTCCACATTTCGAAGCGAAAGAGGATAACGCACATACATCATAACCGCCAAGCGGATGATTTCGGGAGACGTCTTGAAGTAGCGAAAAGGGGAGCGTTTTGTCATCCAGAGACGCT
>JAHRVD010000210.1 GCA_019090845.1 Marinosulfonomonas sp. | reverse complement strand
GTGTCGATGTCACCGGGGCGCAGGTTGCTGTTGGCAAACACCGGCTCGTCGCCACCCTGTGACGTGCCTGCGAACCTGTCGCGTTGATGAATGCCCAACCCGGGACGGCCAAAAACGAATTCATTCGGACCGCCCGACAACCCTTGAAATGCGCTTAGACGGACCGGTGGCTGAGACAGTTTCTCGGCCCGTTTCAGGCTGGTAAGAAGCACCACAACGCCCGTGTCCACTGGCACCGAGCAATCCAGCCGGCGCAACGGTTCGCAAATATAGGGCGAGGCCGCATAGTCATCCTCGTTAAGGGTTTCCTGCTTATAGGCCAATGGGTTAAGGGACGCGTGTTGGCGTTGAGAAAGTGCCACTGTGGCCAGCCCCTGGGAGGATTTTTCATGTTCAAACAGATAACGTTGGAATGACATTGCGGCCCCGCCGATCGGGGCGATCATCCCGGTATGGGGCGTTTCTGCATGCGGGCCACCACCTTCGCGGAAATTTTCGTCGAAACCGGGAAAACCCTTGGTGCCGGGGCGGGAAAAGGCGGTATTGCGAAACACGCCAACGCAGGCAACAGTATCTGCCAGCCCGTTGCCAATTGCCATCGCTGCGGTTTGCAACACAGTGCCGCAGAACCGCCCATGTGCCCAAGTCTGACTGGCGTATCGCAGATCGAGCCCAAGAAGTGATGCTATTTCGTCATAATCCAACCCCCGGGGCGAGCCGATATGACAGACCAGCCCGTCGACATTTTCGCGTTCTAGCCCGCAATCGCCCAGTGCATTCTTAAACGCCCGATTGGCCATGGCCGACGCGCTGAGATCGGGAAATTTCCCGAACCCAATCGTGCCGATCCCTGCAATGGCGACGTCTTGCATTGCGCAACTCTCCTTTGGTGTGCTGCCTTTTTGACAGCCAGTTCATTGGTCCAAGTTTCTGGGCCGTTAGCCGCGAATGCCCATGCCGCCGTCCGGATGCAGGAACGTGCCCGTCATGCCCCGCGCCCCATCCGAGGCCAGAAAGACATAACTTTGTGCGATCTCATCGGTTGTCATGGCCAGTTCCAGTGGCGTCAGGTTCTTAAGGTCCGCGTCTCGGCCGTCTCCGGTTGGCACGCGCATTTCTTCCAGCCCCAGCGAATCCGCGCCGCGCAAATCGGTGCCGGTGACGCCACCCGGTGCGACGCCGTTGACCCTGATGTCGGGGGCCAGTTCATGGGCGAGGGCGGCGATGCTGCCGCGAATGGCAAACTTTGATGTCAGGTAAAGAATTCCGCCGCGTCCGGGAAAAAAACCGGAGGATGAGGACGTGAAGATCATTGTGCCCCGGGCTTTGCGCAACAGGGGCAGAAAAACTTGTGCTGCCAGCAGATTGCTTAGAACATTGACCCGCATGATCTGGTCAAATCCACCGGACAAATTCTTGGGCGGGATATCTTCAATCCCCTGATAAAAATCAAACAATCCGACGCAGCTGACAAGCGCGTCGACCCCGTCCCAGCCTTGATCGATGCAAAGACGGGCCAGCTTTTGGACATCGTTTTCGTGGGTTGCGTCACCGGTGATTGTCCTGACTTGCGGAAAATCACCCTTAAGCTCGGTGCATTTTTTCGCGCTGATGTCGAAGGCCAACACCTTGGCTCCAGCCGCCAGATAAGCCGAAACCACCGCTCGCCCGATCCCCGACCCAGCCCCCAGAACCACAGTGCGGCGACCGGCCAGTGATCCGCTGTTTGTCGTGTTCGCAATTGCGGCTTTCCCGGTCACAGAAATATCGCTAGATTCTGGGTTTGCAGCACCGATTGATCCAAAGTCACCGTGCGCGCCGCCAGCCGCAAGTGCCCGGCTTCGTTGCGCAAGATATCCTCGCGCATGCCGCAAATCAGATCTGGTCCCTGGTCTGCCCCTTGAGTCCGATAGACCAACAGCGCCGACATGACCCGTGTTTCGGCGTCGTCATCGGTGGAAAAACAGGCGACATTGCTGACCAAATGCCGGGTGCGTGATGGCGGGCTTTCGGTCCAAGCATATTTGGATTTCAGCCGCTCAATCCGCTTGCCCAAAGAATAGCGGTCTTCAAGCATGTGATCCATTTCCCCGGACTTGTGCGGGTTGGAGCCGAAAGTTGATGTCACGGGTACGCGATAGGTGACGTCGTCCGTCATCATCTTCAACCAGGTGTCAAAGTCACGCCGGTCCAGCACATAGGACTCCCTGACCAGAAATTGATGCGCGCGCAAATGGGATGGATGGTCGAAATCAAGTATGTTTTCCAGGCTGCTATCTGTCATCCCTTCGCCTCCGACCTGATCGGATGGGCTGGCGGGTCCATCTCAAGGTGTTCAGCCCAGAAATTCAGCCAGCGGCGTTGATTGTATTCGTTAAACCCAATGTGGGCAGTTCCCGGTCCCGCGAAGCCTTCAAGCGGTTCATTGAGGGGCGACCCGTCCTGGTTCATCCCCATGCGTGAATGCAAATGCACCGCTCTGCTGACATAGCCCTGGGTCATCTTGGTCAATGTAACCCAGGCATCAATATCGTCCTGTTCAAACATGCCGGATGTTCCGAAACACATTATGTAGGCTTTGTAAGATTTCCGTTTGAACTCTTCGCTGGCCGATTTATCGACAACAAACCACGAGCACATTTCCGTTTCGGTCGCCGAGATCGGCATCCACAGCCGGATCGTTGTGAAGGGTGCGAATTCGTCGTTTTCGTCAATTTTGGCGGAAATATGTAAAAGCGACAGGTTGGGAAACAGGGTGCTGGCCGACGGCAGCAGACCGTTCTGCTCGACCAGTGCAGTGATTTCAGGCGGCCAGGCATCCCGCATTCGCCTGATCATTTCCGCCGGGAACCCATTGTTGCCCAGACGTTCCTCAAAACTTCCCGGTCCGTCGGCCAGACGGAACGTGGCGCCATTGCCGCGCCCGGCGGCAAACATCACACCCGCTTTTCGATTGCTGGTAGCGGCCGAGGACACCAATTTGATTGCCCCCATGCTCGCGTGGGTCTGGGGGGTGTGATAGGTGTCACCGCTAAAGTTTTCCGACCCGATTTTCCAGTTGGCGTTAAACCGCCAGCGCTGCGGGCCGCGTACTTCCAGGCCGTCCGGAACATCGGGGGCATAAAACGACAAGTAGGTCGCAAAATCGCCCAGATATGTTTTCAATGGCTCCGCATCCGGATCAAGATTGATAAATATCAGACCGTTGAAAACCTCCATATGAGGTGGGCGATATAGCCCAAATTCATTTTTGTTCAGCCCCTCGGTGCCGCCGTAAGCTTCCTGGTGATAGGGCACCCCGGCCAGAGCGCCGTCGTTCTTAAAGGCCCAGGCATGATACGGGCAGACGAATTTC
>JAHRVD010000209.1 GCA_019090845.1 Marinosulfonomonas sp. | reverse complement strand
CGATACTATCGTTTCAAACAATACGGAACACAGCTGGCACCAACGTCGGGCAGCATGGGGTACGGTTTTCCGGCAGCAATTGCCGCAAAGCTTGAAAACCCAGAAAAAACTGTGGTTTGCATGGCTGGGGACGGCTGTTTCCAGATGACGTTAAACGAAATGTCCACGGCGAAACAGCATGGCGCAAATGTGATTGTGATCGTTGCCAACAATGGCCGCTACGGGACAATCCGGATGCATCAGGAGCGGCACTATCCGGCACGTGTCAGCGGCACTGATCTGGCCAATCCAGACTTTGCGGCACTGGCACAATCCTATGGCGGTCACGGCGAAATAGTTAAGAACACGGCGGAATTTTCAGACGCTTTCAGCCGCGCGGTTGATGCGAACTTGCCTGCCGTGATCGAACTTCGGCTGGACACAGAAGCATTGTCGACAGCAAGAACGCTGTCGCAAATCCGAGCATTGGGACAGAAAAGCTAGCCCGCGAGTGGATCAGAATTCGACGCCGATCTGTGCCTTGATGCCAGAGCGGAAGGGGTGCTTTATCAGCTCCATTTCGGTGACCAGATCGGCGATTTCGATCAGGTCGGCATGGGCGTTTCGCCCAGTCAAAACAACGTGGGTCATTTCTGGTTTCTCGGTGCTCAGGAACTGTACGACATCGGCGATAGGGATATAATCATAGCGCAGGGCGATGTTGATCTCGTCTAGCAGAACCATTTTATTCGCCGGATCGCGGATCAGTTCTTTGGCTTTTTCCCATGCCGCTGCAGCCATTTCCGTGTCGCGGGATTTGTCCTGAGTTTCCCAGGTGAAACCTTCGCCCATGGTATGAAATTCGCATTTGTCTGAGAACTTTGACAAGATCAGATCGCGCTCGCCCGTCGACATGCCGCCCTTGATGAACTGCACGACAGCGCAGGGCATGTCATGCGCAATGCAGCGAAATATCATGCCAAAAGCCGCCGAAGATTTGCCTTTGCCTTTTCCGGTATGGACGATCACCAGACCCTTTTCATCAGTCTTGGTGGCCATGATTTTATCACGAGCGGCTTTTTTCTTGGCCATCTTCATGGAATGGCGGTCTGTGTCGTCGGTCATGTTTTATCTCCCTGTCGCGTCGCGCTGACAGTGGGCATTCCGGGCGACATTGGCAAGGGAAAGGCCGCTCGTTCTGCGTGGTTTACCGTCCGTTAACCAACTTGACCGACACTTTCGAAATGAAGAAATATATTCTTGTTTCGTTTTTGATTACCGGCTGCGCAAGCCCGGCGTTTCTTAATCAACCGACACGGGACGTGAACATCGCTGACAGCACTTTTCGCGTCTACATGCGGTCGGGCACTTCTGACGTCGAGGCGCATCGGATCAGTTTTGAGATGCTGCCAAGCCGCGTTCGGACCTACGCCCGCGCCCACACCGCGATCACGCAGGCCACGGGGTGTCATGTGGTCGATGGGTCACTGGAAGGCGATCAGGCGATTGTCCGTGCCTCGGTTGATTGCGTGTTGCAATAAACGCCGCCAAAATTTTTAAGCCTTCAGTTGCGCAATCAAGGTGCTGGCAGAGTTTGATTTTGGCAGCCATAACCCACGTTCGATGGCTTCTGCCAGCCGCTCGGCTATTTCGCGCAAAGCAGGGGCATTGTGGGTTTGGATGAATTCACGGGTGTCGTCGTCTTCCAGAAAAGCTGCGTGGACCAGATCAAAGTGATGGCTTTTGACGGCGCCGGTCGTGGCCGCAAATGCAAACATATAGTCGACTGTAGCTGCGATTTCGAAGGCGCCTTTGTAGCCGTGGCGTTTGACGCCGTCGATCCATTTCGGGTTCACAACCCGCGAGCGCACAACACGCCCGATTTCGTCCTCAAGCGTGCGAATTACCGGGCGTTCCGGGCGGGAATGGTCATTGTGATAGATCGGGCGATCCTGCCCCTGCAGGGTGGCAACGGCAGCCGCTGCGCCACCTTCGAATTGATAGTAATCATCCGAATCCAGCACGTCGTGCTCGCGGTTGTCCTGATTTTGCACGATGGCTTCGGTTTGGGACAGGCGCGTTTCAAAGGCATCCCGCGCGCGGGTTCCATCGGCGTTTTTGCCGTAGGCATAGCTGCCCCACTCAAGATAGGCCTCGGCCAAATCTGATTTTTCCGCCCAAAGCCGTTCGTCGATCATCGCTTGCAGACCCGCGCCATAAGCCCCGGGCTTAGAGCCGAAAACACGATAATGCGCCTCGCCACCCTCGGCCTTTGCGCGTGCAGCTGCCGGGTTCAGGTCGTCAGGTTCTTCCAGCGCCATAACCGCGCGTGCTGCTGAATCCACCAATGCAATCTGTTGCGGGAACGCGTCACGGAAAAAACCCGATACGCGCAAGGTGACATCCACGCGCGGGCGGCCAAGTGCGCCTTGTGGAATGATCTCAAATCCGGTGACGCGCCGATTTGAACTGTCCCACTGCGGTTTAACACCCATCAGGGCAAGGCACTGTGCAATGTCATCGCCACCGGTGCGCATATTGGCGGTGCCCCAGGCCGTCAAAAGCATCGTGCGGGGCCAGTCGCCATGGGTTTGCAGGTGCTTTTCGATAAGCAGATTGGCCGATTTCCAGCCAAGTGCCCAGGCCGTTGGTGTTGGGACTGCTCGGCTGTCTACGGAATAAAAGTTACGACCTGTTGGCAATACATCCAACCGTCCGCGCGTGGGCGCACCGGATGGTGCCGGGGCGACGAATTGTCCTGCAAGGGCGGTGAGAAGCCCCGCGCCCTCAGCCGGGCCACAGGTCTCGACTGCGGGCAGAACCTTGGCGCGAATTTCGTCGATAACCAGCCGAGCATTCCCCCAATCGGCAGCAGGATCAGCGCCTTCAACAAGCGTCGAGGCAAGCTTTTCCAACCGCTCGACCGTATCGCCGGCAGATCGCCAGATATCGCCGCTAACCGTCTGCAGTTCTTTGGGCTGCGGGCCATCCCAATGTGCGGCCATGTCGCAATCCAGCGGGTCAAACCCAAGGTTTAAATCCACCGCAAGTGCGCGGATCAGCGACGCATCGCCGCCTTTTCCGTTTCCACGCGGCACCCGAACAAGCGCCTGCACAAGGTCGCGTTTTAGTTCGCCCGTTGGCGATTGACCGAAAATATGCAGCCCATCGCGGATTTGCGCTTCTTTCAGTTCGCACAGATAGGCGTCCAGCCGGGCAAGATCGCTTTCTTCGTCTTCGCCGCTCATACCTACGTCCCGGTCCAGCCCGGTCGTCGACGTGAGTGACAGGATTTCGCGGCGCAAATGTTTGATGCGGCGCGGGTCGATGCCCGCAGCTTCGTAGTATTCGTCAATCAGCGCTTCCAGATCGCGCAAAGGCCCATATGTTTCAGCGCGCGTCAGCGGCGGCGTCAGGTGGTCAATGATAACCGCCTGCGCGCGCCTTTTTGCCTGCGTTCCTTCACCGGGATCGTTGACGATGAAGGGGTAGATATGCGGTGTCGGGCCAAGCACGGCCTCGGGCAGGCAGGTCTCGCTTAGGGCCAGTGCCTTTCCGGGCAACCATTCCAGATTGCCGTGTTTGCCCATGTGAACGATAGCGTCAGCACCGTGGCTGTGGCGAAGCCAGAAGTAGAAGGCGAGGTAATTATGGGGCGGCACAAGGTCCGGCGAATGATACGTTTCGGTCGGATCAATGTTATAACCACGGGCCGGTTGCAGGCCGACGACGACATTTCCAAAGTGCAGGACAGAGAGTTTGAAGCGTCCGCAGTCGACCTCGCCGGGTTCAAAAAACGGGTCTTGTTCCGGGGCGCCCCAGCGGTCTTCAATTTTTTGCCGAACACCATAGGGCAGTTGACCATAGGCGATGTGATAATCCGCCAGTGACAGGTCTACTCCGCCCGATCGTGTGGCCCGGTCTGTCAGCCAGTTTGTCGGCCCGGCCAAAATTTGCTGCATCAATGCGTCGCTGTCGCCCGGCGCATTCAGAACTTTGTAGCCGTTATCGCGCAACAAGTTCAGGCAATGGATTGTGGCCGCGGGCGTATCAAGCCCCACGCCATTGGCTAGTCGGCCATCTTTGTTGGGATAATTTGCAAGAACCAGCGCAACTTTGCGCGTCTGCGCCGGTTTTGCGCGCAGCTTCGCCCAGTTGGCGGCCAGTTCTGCGACGAAATCAACGCGGTTTCCGTGGGCCCGATAGGTGGCGATCGGGCATTGGGTGGCCTCGTCGAAATAAGCCTCGCCCTTGAATGATATGGCACGCGACAGGATACGACCATCGACCTCTG
>JAHRVD010000208.1 GCA_019090845.1 Marinosulfonomonas sp. | reverse complement strand
TGTTCATCGGTATTGCGTTTGCAGAAGCACTGGGGATCTTCTCGTTCCTCGTGGCACTTCTGCTGATGTTTGCGGTTTAAGACCTGATCGACCTTACGGCCGGGTGGACTGATCTGTCGGTCCGCCCGGGTTAATTGGGTTCCAGGAGGAAAACATGGCTACACAAACGCACGCGGTTGATACGCACGCTGGCCAGGCAAGCGAAGCCGTCGGTATGCCGCAGATTGATTTTACCAGTTTCCCGAACCAGATATTCTGGCTCGTGATTACGCTGGTGGTGATTTACTTTGTCCTTTCGCGCATTTCGTTGCCGCGGATTGCGGCAGTTCTGGCCGAGCGTCAGGGCACGATCACAAATGACATTGCCGCCGCAGAAGAACTGAAGCTGAAAGCAGTTGAAGCCGAGGACGCCTATAACAAGGCGCTGGCGGATGCACGGCTGGAAGCGGGGCAGATTGTTGCCGATACGCGGGCTGAAATTCAGGCCGATCTGGACGTGGCAATCGCCAAGGCCGACGCCGAGATTTCAGCTAAGTCCGCTGAATCGGAAAAAGCGATTAACGCGATCCGCGAAAGCGCGAACGACAGCGTCAAAGTGGTGGCCAAGGACACGGCGAAAGAAATCGTAGCCGCTTTGGGCGGTGCATCAGACGCCAAGTCGATCACAGCGGCCGTCACTGCCCGGATGAAAGGATAAGCGCATGAAAAAACTTACACTTCTCCTGTCCGTCGCTGGCACGCCGGCGTTGGCATCTGGTGACATTCCGTTCCTGTCGCTGTTCAATACCAATTTCGTTGTGTGGCTGGCATTTCTTCTGTTCGTCGGCGTTCTGATTTACCTGAAAGTTCCGGGTAAACTTATGGGTATGTTGGACAGCCGGGCGGACGGTATTCGCAGTGACCTGAATGAAGCCAAGGCCTTGCGCGAAGACGCGCAAACTATTCTGGCCTCTTATGAGCGAAAGCAAAAAGAGGTTCAGGAACAGGCCAACCGGATCGTTGAGACCGCCAAGCACGAGGCCGCCGCGGCAGCCGAGGAAGCCAAGGAAGATTTGCGGGCCTCTATCGCGCGCCGTCTGGCTGCGGCACAAGATCAGATTGCATCGGCGCAAGCTGCGGCGATCAAAGATGTTCGCGATCAGGCAATCAAAATCGCCATCGCTGCAGCCGGTGATGTTATTTCGTCTAAAATGAGCGCGGCAGCCGGTAACAAGCTAATCGACGAAGCAATTTCTACGGTTGAAGCTAAAATGCACTAACGGCGACACCCGTATTCAGGTTTTTAACCCCGGCTGAAAGGCCGGGGTTTTTTCGTTGTGAAGCGATAATTTTCTAATCTGTTTTTTCACGTTTACGTTTGCCTAATTGCTGTCCAGATCGGCATTGGATCAATTCGTCGGAAGCCTCTGCAGTTTGAGCAGACGGCTGATCCCTATTGAAAATATTGCCGACGGAAACCACGTGGCATTTCGTTGAACATGAACAAACAGGAGAATGTTCATGGAAAAATTATACGCTGCAATATTATTTCTGGCAGCAATCCCATTTGGCGCGCACGCCCATGAAAATAAATCCAATGTCACCGTGCAGGGGGCGATGACCTGCATCACGTCAAACGGGGCGCCAAGTCACGAAATGGGAAAATTTCCAAACCGCGCCAATCCGAATTCCTTTCGCAAGCAAACCTTGCGGTTCTGTTTCCCCACCCACCCGAAAATGTCGCCAACAGTTACCCGCGGCCTGATGAGCGTTGGTGTCTCAGTCACCGGTGTCCCAATTCGCCCGTATACGGCTGGTTACTATGACCCAAATGGACGGCGTGGTATCAGTCATGACCCGTCCAGTGGATGGCGCCAACAGGCAATGGACAATCCGCGCAGCTTGGGGATGGACGAGCAAAATGCCCATGTGGACCGATCCGGCCTGTATCACTATCACGGGGTTTCGTCAGACCTGCTGGCGTCTCAGAACGCCACATTGATCGGGTATGCGCCCGACGGTTACGAAATCCACTATAGCCCGGTTAAGGCATTGTCTTCCTGGGCGTTGAAGTCTGGTGTCCGGCCGACTGCTCCTTTTGGGCCGTATGACGGGAAATTTGAGGAAGATTTTGAATATATAGCCGCCAGCGGCACACTCGATGAATGCAATGGCGCTTTCGTTGAGGGCACCTATACGTATTTCGCGACAGATTCGTATCCATTCTTCCCGCGCTGTTTCAAAGGGGTGGTGAACCCAAACTTTATGAAACGCCACTAAACAGCAATTGCCGGAATGCGTTTGGGCGGTGCCGGTGCAATATATTCGAAGTGCTTACCGATGCCCGATCCGCTCTATTGCATTGAAGGTGGATACAGGCGACTGAGAATTGCGATCCGCGCAATAATTCTGCCGGCCCCGATCTATGATGACAACAGGCCCCGCAACTGGCCTGACAGGCCCGGTGTTGCACATAATACTTCGCCCCCATCAGCGATGAACATATCCAGTGGCGGAACGTTGGCGGTGCCACCTGCTTCCTGAGCAATCAACACGGCGGCGAGCGCATCCCAACTGTTCAGATGGCCTTCGTAATAAAAATCGGCAACGCCTTCTGCCACGCGGATAATGCCGATAGCTGCGGAGCCGATTCTGCGGTATTCGATACCTGCGTCATACAGGGCTCTGATCTGATTAAGGTAGCTATCGATCAATATCCGGCGCGACATTCCAAGAATGCCTGTCGCTGCGTGGGGATCGATTGTTGATGACACCCGTATTGGCGATTCATCGCAAAAAGCGCCGGTGCCCAAGCGCGCATGATATAGTCGGTCGGTTGGTGCGTCGTGAACAATACCAAGCTGAGTTTTGCC
>JAHRVD010000207.1 GCA_019090845.1 Marinosulfonomonas sp. | reverse complement strand
CTTCTAGCTTCGTCGGCAGCGTCAGATGTGTATAAGAGACAGGTGCCGCTCAATTCACGGTATGAAAAAGCAGAATTTGTGGATTATCTGGCGCGCACCCGGGTTGATCTTCTTCTGGTTGGTGCAGGCATCGGCGAAGCGGCGATCCTTGCTGCACGCGAACTTGGAATTCCCATTCATCCGCTTGACGGCGGGGATTTTGCGCCCGACCGATTGAAGGCAACACAGAGGTTTGACAAACCCGGGCCAGACGATCTGGCGATCGTTTTGTTGACTTCGGGCACGACAGGCCAAAGCAAAATTGTGCCACTGACGCACCAGAACCTTTGGACTGGCGCGTCTGATGTGGCCCGGTCACTTGGTCTGGGACCGGATGATTGCGTGCTTAGCATGTGGGAACAGGCCCATATTGGCGGAATTAGCGATCTTTTGCTGGCACCGTTGATATCTGGGGGGTCAATATTCGCCGCTGGTGGTTTTAACGCAAACAGGTTCTTTGAATTCTTGCCAGCGGTCAAACCAACCTGGTTTCAGGGTGTGCCCACGACCGTGCGGGAATTGCACCGCCATGCGATCCGGCGCCAAATTCCCTGCCAAAACACATCCCTCAGGTTTCTTAGATCGGTTGCTGCAGCTTTGCCGGCTGACTGGATGAAAGATCTGGAAAAACTGTTTGACGTTCCGGTCATTCAGACCTTTGGAATGACAGAAGCATCACCGCTTATCACATCGACACGGCTTGCGCCGCATCAGCGAAAACCAAATTCAGTTGGTAGTTCCTGTGGCACGGAACTGGCAATTCTGGATACTGGTTCCGGAATAATTGCCAAGGGAAAAGTTGGCGAAGTTGCAATAAAAGGCGCGAATGTATTTACCGGATATGAAGGTGATGAAAGTGCCAACTCGGCTTCATTCCGAAACGGCTGGTTCATTACCGGCGATCGTGGATACCTTGACGAGGACGGCGATTTATTTCTGACGGGTCGAACCAAAGACATGATTAATAGGGGCGGTGAGAAAATTTCACCCGCTGAAGTTGAGGCTGCCGTTCTTTATCACCCAAGTATCGAACAAGCAGCAACTTTCGCAGTCCCACACCCCACGCTTGGCGAAAATGTGGGCGTTGCGGTGGTGCTTGGACGTGGCTGCACCCTGACCGCAAACGAGCTTAGGGTCTTTGTTTCGAAAACCCTGGCAAAGTTTAAAGTTCCTGCTCACGTCATGTTTCTGGATGACCTGCCAAAATCGCGGATCGGAAAAGTTCTTCGAAACGAAATTCTCGAAGAATTTTTGGCTCGGGCCCGTGTCAAACCTGCTTCGGTTGAACCGGCAAACGAGTTAGAGAATTTGCTGGCAGAGCTTTGGGCCGAAGAGCTTGATCTGCCAACGGTCGGGATTGACGATAATTTTTTCGATCTTGGTGGCGATTCACTTTCCAGTACGCGAATTATTTTGGCGTCTGAAGTTGCTCTTGGAATTCAAATCCCCGCCAATTCGGGCATCGAATATGACACCGTTCGCGCAATGGCTGCACGTCTGGCCAGCATCCTGAAGGCAACCAAATCAAAGCGTTCGGCGCAAAAGAAGCGTATCAAAAAAGGAAAAATTCTGACCGGCGTGTCCCGGACCATGCTTGGAGAGAGCCCGCTGCCCGACAACATCTTGTATGATTGTGCACGTGAGCTGGACTTTGAAATTGCCCGCCACACAGCCGAGAACCTTTCGACACCAAAAGAAATTGAGACGCTATTAAGGGGCCGCCGATCAACACAGGCCGCTAACTGGTATTCAAACCCAATGGGTGCGTTGCGAATTGCCCGGAACCGCCGCTTGATGCGGGCCGATTTCCGCCGCGCCATTTCAGGTAGTGTCGCCCCGCTGTCATGGACGCGCAAGAAAGTCGTCGAGAACGCCGATATTTATTCGACCACCGGCGTTGCGAAAGAAAACAAAGCACTTATCGTTGGGTTCACTAGCCGTGCGATGCGGCTGACCACGCCGACGTTTCATATATTATGTGCGCTTGACCCGACCAGATTTGATCTTTTGCTGTTGCGAGATCCAACCCGGCGTCATTACATGGATGGTGTGCCGGGTTTTGGCGGTTCCGTTGAATCCGCTGCCCTGCAAATTGCCCAGTATGCTGCTGCTCATCAATACCCCCGTGTTATGGCTCTTGGAACAAGTTCGGGGGCAATCCCGGCTATCTGCACGGCAATCATCAACCGCTGGCCTCGGGTTCTTGCCTGCGGTGCGGACCGTATTTCGAGCCACCCACATTTGCAGCAGATTATGAATAAATGTGCCGGGTTGATGGACGTTTCCTGTCCAACCAGTGTCAAATTGGCCTATTCCGGCCGCAACCCGCGAGATACTGCAGGAGCAGGTGAGCTCAAAAAAATATTGCACAAGGCATGTGTATTGCCCGATGACCGGTTCAAAGAACATCCATTGCTTTACAAATTGCAAATGCAGGGCGAACTGGCCGCATTCCTTACCAATAACCTGACCGGATAGGGCTGGGTCTTTGGGTTTAAAAGGATTGTGGTGTTAGTCGTGGCCATTCGTGGCTAGGCCGGACATCACCGATTTGACGAACACATCTTCGGTGGCCAGATGCGATTTCATCCTTTCCTGTTCGGCCAGTTCCAGCCGTTGACCGGTGGCCAGTTTGGTCAAAACGTCCATATCATAAAACCGCATAGCATTCGCGAGCACAAATACTTCTTGAATCAAGTCAATCGTGCCCATTGGCGATGTGATGTCACAGATGTTGTCCGATCCCAACCGGACGTGAATTCCTGCGGCCAGAAATTCTGGAATTCGCGCTATGCAATTTGATGTTGGCGATTGAAGCGGCCTTAATTGCCGCATGCTAATTGCGGCAGACGGGCACGAGACTATGCCGATATTGAGCGCTGACAGGTCATCGCAAAGCCGCGCAAACCGGTCTTCTTCATATGTGGACGGCGATATTACGTGGATAAGCCAAATTAATGGTTCAGCACCCTGCGGCCGCCCTGCATTTAGCTCTCGGACGACGTCCACAATAATTTCCGAGCCGTTTTCATGCTGATGATTGGCCTGATCCACATGGACATGGATTTGTTTATCAAGCTTTTGTGCAAGCGCTATAGCGCGTCGACAGCATTCCCGAAAACCGATATTGTCAGGATACATTTCCTTGTCGTCGCGTTCGGGTAATAACCCAATGAAATCAGCGTCTTCAGCCGCCTTGGAAACCAGATCCCAGCGTTCAGGTTCATCGTCGCGAAAGCCAAGCGGCGTATAGGCGCCGACGCGAAAATCCAACCGACCCAGAAATTGCTTTTTGAGCTGCAGAAATGCGTCCATTGCGGTCCTGCCAACCCGATCCGTGGTTACATCGACGACCGTATCTACGCGCGTTGTTCCCAAATCAGCCATATCCGAAAGATAAGAGCTGGCCCGAGACTTTAGGTTTTCAACATCATAAAGTTCGCAATCATGAATCATTGGGATCAGCGCGTGTTTGCCAGCAATCGAAAGCGAAGCCCCGTTGTGAACATCAAGCGCGCGCAACATCCTGACCGTGTCATGGAACGTGCCCGCACGATCAAGGTGAAGATGCGCGTTGAATATCCCGCCAGCTTGGGCAACCGCGTCCCTCAGTTCTGAAAAAAATGGGGTCGAAATTGATTGGCTGTGGGTATGACTGGTGTTTGACATAAGACCTGACAGATACGAGTTTGAAACTATTGTGTTATTGAATTAATAGCCCAATCTGATTGCTGGTTCTACGATTATCATCCGTTTGTGCAACCAAACGCCTGTGTTATTCCAATCAGCGTTGGTCTAGAACCTTTTGGTAAACTATGATGCCAAACCAAAACGCGTTGTGAGGAGTCGGTTTGATAAAATTTTTGAACATAATTTGTTATAAATGGGGCTCTAAATACACGGCCAAGCAGGTAAATATTCTGCACGCGAGCGTCGGGCGAAACCTTTCGGTGCCCCATAAGTTTATTTGCATTACGGATGATCCGTCCGGTTTGGACAGCGAAATCGCTACCGCGCCTTTTCCCAAGCAGTCATTGATCGGAAATGGGCCAAAAATATTTACATTTTCCGCAGATTTTCTTGGGCTCGGACCAAATGATTTTGTCGTCAGTCTGGACATAGATATTGTAATCGTAGGAAGCTTGGATTTTCTTGCTCAAAACCCGGAATTGGATTTTGTAATTGCCAAACACCGGGTGGCCAGCGCCACGTCTCGTGGTCATGGGGCGGTATATCGGTTGCGGGTTGGCAGCCATCGTCACATCTGGGACAGTTTTGCACATGACCCTGAAAAATGGGCGGAGGCGTATCCGGGCAGAAAAAACAACCGGTTTAGCGAACAGCGTTGGCTTGAACACCATTTCAAAGACAAAGAAATGGACTTCTTTCCGGCAAATAAAATACTGATTTATCGCACCGACTGTAATTCACGCTCGTTCAGCCGAATTTTGGGACGGAAAGCCGGGCGTTTGGGGATAACGGCGGCGTTTATGGGGCAGGCAAAACTTCCCGGAATCGGCGAGTCGATTGTTTCATTTTCCGGCGAAACCAAGCCATGGGATGTAATCGAGCGCCACCATCGGCATTTAAAATACGCCCCTTTTGTCGCTGAATTCTGGTATTGAATACCGACTATTTTGGTTATTTCCCTACGTCACCTGTCAGTTCGTCGCTTTGGAAAAATCATTTGAGTAACCGAGGAATTCAAAGTCATCGCGAAAAAGCGACTGCACGATTTTGATTCCTTCAGGCGTGTAAAAACCCGCGATCTTCCTGCTTGCGCCGGTTCGCGTGTTTTTATTGACCGACGACAACAGGTTCTGGGTGGCATCCGGCAATTCAAGCCCCCTGCTTTGCAAAAGGTTTTCTAGGCAATCGGGAAATTCTTCAAACTTCAGCACGGCGTCAAAACCATCCAGCGGCCCCAGTATCAATTTCTTTTGCAAGTCCCAATGTGCGTCAGACTCCAGCCCGGATTCGGAAATCCAAATCAGGAAATCGTGAAACCCGTCCGGCGTTAATGCGAAGGCCCCATATTTGTCAACAAATTCTGACTTCGCAAACTTATTCAGAAAAGCCGACAACAGACGCGAGTAAGGGTTTCGGATGATCACAACGTAAAATAGCTTGCCTGCGGACATGAAAAGCAAAGGGTTTGCCCGACGAAGGTGCGCAGCCTGACGTTTTGCATCATTAGAATCGGCAACCGATCCATGCTCCATCGCATGCAAAATCGACATGGTTGTTGAATTGCCGTTTTTCTTGACCCGGTTGAATGCCAAATTCAATTTTGGAAATAACGAAACATGTCGCGAGGCACTTAAACTTATACTGTCGGGATCGAATTTATTTTTCAAAACCCAGGGCAGCGCCCGGTCGTTCACCCTCCGTCTGGTTCTTTCAAAAATGTTCGCCATGTTCGTGCGCCTATGCAACGGATTATCTTGTTCAAATATAACGTATTTTGTCGTAGGACAAATCCAATATGCTCAAATTTTTGGAATTTCGATGAAGCGAATTGTCATCCACGGGGCCAAGCCAGACTCAGTTCTTCCGGACGCGGATTCTGTCTATTGTGCGAACGCATCTTTTCTGTCCAGAGAGCGTGAATTTTCCAAATATCCCGACCGTGTAGTTGTCGCTAGTAGCGGAGTTTTGGCAAAGGGATTACGCGAAAACGTAGTAAATTATCAAGTATACAAGCGAAAACTGGATGCTGTATGCAATTTTGAATCCTCGCGGATCGCATTATTCTCATTCTCCAGACAGGCCAACGCAGTGTTAAATGTTAAAAACCATATTTTACAATCCGGAAGGGATCATAACGTTGAAGTTATCAGCGTCAGAGATCGGATTGAGTTGGTCAAGACGGTGGCCAATGTCGGTTATCCGCTCATAGATGACGGGTTTTTGCGACAACCTTGGAAAATTAGGATGCGGGACCGGTTTGAAAACTGGAAATGCGAAGTGAATTGGAAATTCGGCGATTGCACCTCGGATGTCCGAGCGAAATACCGGCCCTCAACAGGGATACTGGCCTTGCTCTTGGCGATATCGGAAAACGGGCCAGACGCCGAGTATATTCTGTCGGGTATCGGGATACACGACCGGAATATTTATAAATTCAAAAATGAAAAAGTGGTGATGACGAAGAACAGCCAAGCCGTGTTGCCCCGACACACCCGGGCCGATTTGGCGGTATTAAGCAGCCTGTCCAAAAGCAACCATATCTCAACTACCGAAAACGAACTGGCCGGATACGTTGGTTTTCACCGGTAAATCAAGCCAACAGGCTGCCTTTCTTTATGGCCCGAATTCTGGCAAATCGGAATTTCATGTAGTGATAGTGGCTGGTTGGACATTGAAAAGGGGCTGCATTTTTTGCGGTTCAAACACTACCGATTATGTTTGTTGCAAATCTGAATAGTCTGCCAACATTGTTGCCATATTGCTCGATATACCTTTGCTCGCTGCGGTTTATTTGACGCAAATGCCCTGCTCTGCCACAACAATTAGACCGGTGAAGGGCAGGTGGCCGGGCGGCCATTTTTTCAAAAGCTAAAGCGGAGCCAATTTTGGGCAAATTTCCTGAATTTCTTGTAATTGGCGCCGCGCGTTCTGGAACCACCGCTTTGCACAGCTACCTTCGCCAGCACCCGCAGGTATTTATGCCTGCCAGAAAGGAACCCAATTTCTTTTCTTTTGAGGGCGAGGTCCTGAATTGTCAGGGCCCGGGTGCGGACTATATTAACAATTCAATTACGGATCTGGAAACATACCGGGATATTTTTTCGGCCGTTCCCCGATCGGTAACCTGTGGTGAGGCGTCACCACTTTATCTGTTCGCCCCGAAATCTGCAGAGCGGATCAAACATCATATACCCAAGGCGCGCCTTGTCGTGCTATTGCGCAACCCGATTGAACAGGCCTATTCCCATTTCCTATATGCGACCAAACAATCAGTCGAGCCAGAACCAGACTTTGTCAATGCGCTGAATCTAGAAGAAAAACGCCTGTCAGAGGGGTGGCAACCGATGTTCGGTTATTCGCGCTTTCCCCGCTATAGCGAACAGTTGGCGCGGTTTTTTGAGCACTTCCCCAAAGAACAGATTTTCATCCGCACCTATGAGGATTTTCAGGACGAACCAGAGCGTCTTTTGCAGCAGGTATTTGAGTTTATCGGCGTGGACCCAATGTTCACGCCGGATATGTCCAATAAACCAAATGCTGGGGGCGTGCCGAAAAACAAGGCTTTTCAAGACTTTCTGATGAAGTCCAACCCAATTTCCCGGGCTATCGGATACATAGTGCCACAAGGCGCGCGTCTGGCGATCCGCGATAGGATGTCTGCAATGAATATGCAGAAAAAAGAAGGTATGTCGGCCGAGGCGCGCAGCATCCTGAAAGACCGCCTGTCTGACGACATACGGGCGCTGGAAAAACTGATCGACCGGGATTTGAGCGCCTGGCTGACATAGGGTTTGCTAATGGCCCGCAATTTTAGACGCGGGTTTTTGGCAACAAAATCT
>JAHRVD010000206.1 GCA_019090845.1 Marinosulfonomonas sp. | reverse complement strand
TCCAAAGAATACGCCGAGCCTGAATGGTATGTAGATATCTGGCTAGCGATCGTCTGGGTGTCCTATCTGCTTGTGTTTCTGGGCACGATCCTTACCCGCAAAGAACGCCATATCTATGTGGCTAACTGGTTCACCCTGTCCTTCATCGTGACAGTGGCGATGCTGCACATCACAAACAACATTTCCATCCCGGTTTCGATTTTCGGCTCCAAGTCTGTTCAGGTTTTCTCGGGTGTGCAGGACGCAATGACCCAGTGGTGGTATGGTCACAACGCTGTCGGGTTTTTCCTGACGTCGGGTTTTCTGGGGATGATGTATTATTTTGTTCCCAAACAGGCTGACCGTCCGATTTACAGCTATAAACTGTCCATCGTTCATTTCTGGGCGTTGACGTTTCTTTATATCTGGGCCGGTCCGCACCACTTGCATTATACGGCATTGCCCGATTGGGCCTCGACACTTGGAATGGTGTTTTCGATCATCCTGTGGATGCCGTCCTGGGGTGGCATGATTAACGGGTTGATGACGCTCAGCGGTGCCTGGGACAAGCTCAGAACCGACCCGATCCTGCGGATTATGGTTCTGTCGCTCGGTTTTTACGGCATGTCGACCTTTGAGGGTCCGGTGATGTCGATCCGTGCAGTGAATGCGCTGTCGCATTATACCGACTGGACCATTGGTCACGTTCATTCCGGCGCGCTTGGCTGGAACGGTATGATCACCTTTGGTGCGCTTTACTTTCTGACGCCGAAACTTTGGAACCGCGAGCGACTGTATAGTCTGTCGCTGGTCAACTGGCACTTCTGGCTCGCGACAATCGGGATCATTCTTTACGCATCCTCGATGTGGGTCACCGGGATCATGGAAGGCCTGATGTGGCGTGAAGTGGACGCAAACGGCTTTTTGGTGAATTCATTCGCCGATACCGTTGGTGCCAAGTTCCCGATGTATGTGGTCCGCGGTTTGGGCGGGATCCTGTTCCTCTCTGGTGCGATCATCATGTGCTACAACCTCTGGATGACTGTGCGCAGGGTGCCGGCAAAAGCCGATACACCTGCCATGGCTCCGGCTGAATAAGGAGGGCCGGAGACATGGGTATTCTGGACAAACACAAGGTTCTTGAACGAAACGGCACCTTGCTGCTGGTTTGCAGCCTGCTGGTGGTGACCGTCGGCGGCATCGTCGAAATCGCGCCGCTATATTATCTCGAAAATACGATCGAGAAAGTCGACGGTATGCGCCCCTACTCGCCGCTGGAATTGACCGGTCGTGATATTTACATCCGCGAAGGGTGCTACGTCTGCCACAGCCAGATGATCCGCCCGTTGCGCGATGAGGTCGAGCGTTACGGACATTATTCGCTGGCAGCAGAATCGATGTATGACCATCCGTTTCAGTGGGGATCAAAACGAACCGGGCCGGATCTGGCGCGTGTTGGCGGACGCTATTCTGATGAATGGCATCTGGATCACATGACTGACCCACAATCGGTGGTGCCCGAATCGGTGATGCCGAAATATGGCTTCCTGTCGGACACTTTGCTCGACGGCGAATATGTCGGCGAACTGGTGCAGACGCATCGTCTGGTCGGTGTGCCTTACAGCGATGAGATGATTGATGTGGCGCAGGCTGATTTTACGGCTCAGGCCGATCCGGACAGCGATTATGACGCGTTGCTGGAACGTTACCCCGGCGCTCAGGTGCGAAACTTTGACGGTGCACCGGGCATTTCCGAAATGGATGCGCTGATTGCCTACATGCAAATGCTTGGCACATTGGTCGATTTCTCGACCTTCATTCCAGACCCAAGCCGATAGGAGGCGATCATGGATACATATTCATTCTTACGTGAACTCGCCGACAGTTGGGTGCTGTTGCTGATGGTTTTGTTTTTCCTGGGCGTGATCGTTTGGGCGTGGCGTCCCGGAAGCCAGAGCGTTCACGCAGACGCAAGCGACATACCGTTCCGGCATGACAAAAAGCCGGTCGCAGATCCGGCAGCCGAGGAGCCCAAGCAATGAGCAAAAAGCCAGAGCAACAAGAAGTTGAAACAACTGGCCACAGTTGGGACGGGATCGAAGAGCTTAACAACCCATTGCCGCGCTGGTGGGTGTGGACGTTTTACGCAACCATTATCTGGGGCATTCTCTATATGATTGCCTACCCGGCCTGGCCGTTGATTAACGGGGCCACAAGGGGCGTGCTGGGCTTTTCAACACGCGCTGAGGTTGCCGCCGATATTCAGGCAGTTGCCAAGGCAAATGCTGCGATCGAGGCTAAACTGGCTGCTGCCGACCTGACGACCATGTCGGCAGATACAGAGTTGCAAAACTATGCAGTGAACGCGGGTGGTGCGGTTTTTCGGACCAATTGTTCGCAATGTCATGGCTCGGGTGCCGCGGGCGCTAAGGGATATCCCAACCTGCTGGACGACGACTGGCTTTGGGGCGGCGACATCGAGGCGATTGCCTATACGATCCGCCACGGGGTTCGCAATGACACTGACGACGCGCATTACTCGGAAATGTCCGCCTTTGGTGAGTTTTTGGAAGACGTCGAAATCACTCAGGTTGTTAACCATGTGATGTCTCTGACAGGACAAGAACATGATGCGGGTCTGGCCGCCACCGGGGCCGCGGTGTTTGAGGAAAACTGTGCGTCTTGTCATATGGAAGACGGCAGCGGTGACCGCGACCAGGGCGCGCCAAATCTGACCGATGCAATCTGGCTTTATGGCGGCGACGCCGAAACCATCACGGCCACTATCACCAATGGCCGGTTCGGCGTCATGCCAGCCTGGGGCCCGCGATTGTCCGATGCGCAAGTTAATGCAGTTGCAGCCTACGTGCACCAGCTAGGAGGTGGCGAGTAGGCTGACCGAGGTCTGGTTGTAGCAATACTTCCGGATAAAGCATCGACCCCAAGTCCTGTTCGCGCGTTACTTTGGGGTCGGTGCTGTTAACATCCCCCCATTGAACGATTCGCGCTCTGAGCGGGCTATGCCTGTCAGGCCATATGTTCGCGCAAATCGCACGGGAGATGAATGATTGTTTGAATGGATTAAGCGTTACGGCCTTTTGGCGTCGGCCACGATCGCAGCTTTTTTGCTTACCTTTTCTCTGGGTATCTCGCTTGGCATTATGGACAAGCCCCCGGCACGCCAAATTGCAGCGGTCATCGGCGAACTGAAAGACCTTAAGAAAAACTGGAAGGCCTATTTCGCCGATACACCCACGCAGCACCTAAGATCGCGAGCGCATGCGGGTGATGGCGTCGTGGTTTCCAAACCGGAACAAATGCAGCCCGGTGTTACATTTGTTTCGGGCTTGTTTGGGGACGTTTTAGGTTTTCGTTTATACACCGCCGACGGAGCCATGTTGCACGAGTGGCCGATCAGTTTTTTCAACGTCGCTCCGGACGAGATGAAACACAAGTTTCATGCGTTGATTCATGGCTCACACCTGTACGAAAACGGCGATGTGGTCGCAAACTTGGATGGGCGCGGCCTTGTCCGGTTTGACGTTTGTGGAAATATCCTTTGGCGCAACAATGATAATAGCCACCACTCGGTTTTCATTGATGATGTCGGTGCAATCTGGACACCAACTTTGGCTGAAGAACAGCGCGATCCGCTGTATTCGCCACTTCCCTTTGTATTTGACAGTGTCGCGGAATTTGACCCGACAACCGGTCGGAAACTTTCCGAATTCAACCTGTTTGAAGTGTTGCTGAAATCTGACCAGTTTGGGCTGGCGCAACGCCATGCCGACCAGTTTTCCGATGTTTTTCACTTAAATGACGTTGAAGTGCTGAGTGGTGAAATGGCGTCCGCTTTCCCGATGTTTGAGGCCGGCGACATTCTGGCGTCGTCCAGAAATCTACACCAGTTGTGGGTTTTGGATGGTCAAAACCATACTCTGAAATGGAGCTTTGGCGGACCGATGCTGGGCCAGCATGATCCCGATTTTCAGCCAGATGGAAAAATTACGGTTCTCGACAATCGTGTGTCCGTTCAGGCCAGTGCCGAAAACGGATTTTTGGGTAATCGCGGCGGCAGCCGGATTGTGGAAATTGACCCGGCAACAAGAAACTGGCGGACCCTTTATCGTACAGATGAAAAAAACAAATTTTACACGCAATACCGGGGCAAGCATCAGTTGTTGGAAAATGGCAATATTCTGATCGCCGAAACCGACGCCGGCCGCGCATTTGAAGTGGCCCCGGATGGAACCGTGGTCTGGTCATTTATAAACAGCTGGGACGATACCCGCGTTGCCTGGCTGGTCGGAGCCAATCGGTATCCGCCATCTTATGGGGCGATTGCTGATGCAAACTGTAACTGACCTTTCCGTGCAAAAATGTTGGGTCTGAAACGTTGACCCTACGGACTTCGCAGCGTTGGAACTACACGGCCTCGATTGGCCTTTGACCTAAGTCAAAGCCCGCCCGCCTGAACCAACCCATAAGAAGCCGACGCGAACAGTGACTGGACGAATTTTATGTCTCCTTCGGACAATCAGGCATCACTCTATGCGGCGCGGGAACCCGTGTTTCCACGTCGTGTGTCTGGTAAATTTCGATTTCTCAAGTGGTGGATTATGCTTGCCACATTGGGTGTATATTATTTAACCCCCTGGATCCGCTGGGACAGGGGAGAGAATCTCCCAGACCAGGCAATCCTGGTCGACTTAGCCGGGCGCCGCTTTTTCTTTTTCTGGATCGAAATCTGGCCACATGAATTTTATTTCATTGCTGGATTGTTGATTATGGCGGGGCTCGGCCTTTTTCTTTTTACGTCGGCGCTGGGCCGTGTTTGGTGTGGTTATGCATGCCCACAGACGGTTTGGACCGACCTGTTCATACTGGTTGAACGCTGGGTCGAGGGTGACCGGAATGCGCGGGTCAGGTTATGGAAAGCCAAGTGGGATTTTCGCAAGTGGCGATTACGGATAGCCAAATGGTTTATCTGGGTTTTGATTGGACTGGCCACTGGCGGCGCTTGGGTGTTTTATTTTACTGACGCACCTGGATTGCTTGCCGATTTGTTGACGTTCAACGCCCATCCGATCGCCTATACGACCATCGCCTTTTTGACACTGACAACGGTTTTGTTTGGCGGCTTTGCCCGCGAACAGATTTGCATTTACATGTGCCCATGGCCGCGAATACAGGCTGCGATGATGGATCAGGACACCCTGACCGTCGCTTATCGCAGTTGGCGCGGTGAACCACGCGGCAAGCACCGCAAAGCTGCTGGTGCCGACCAGCTTGGTGATTGTATCGACTGCAGTGCTTGTGTGAATGTCTGCCCCGTGGGCATTGATATTCGCGAAGGCCAGCAACTGGAATGTATCACCTGCGCCCTATGTATCGACGCCTGCGACGATGTGATGGACAAAATTGGCAAACCGCGCGGGTTGATCGACTATATGGCACTGACCGACGAAACGGCAGAAAAAGCGGGCAAAGAACCCAAGAAGGTTTGGAAACATGTCCTGCGCCCGCGCACGATCCTGTATACCGCGCTTTGGTCACTTGTCGGATTCGGGTTAGTATTTGCCCTGTTTATCCGGCCCGAAATTGATTTATCGGTTGCCCCGGTGCGAAACCCGCTATTTGTGACGATGTCGGATGGATCAATCCGCAATGCCTATGATGTTCGACTGCTCAACAAGCATGGTGATGACCGGGTTTTTGAAATGACGGTTAGTTCCCAGACGCAACTGACGATCAGACTTGAAGGCTCTGAAGACGGCAAATCGGTTCTTGTTCCGGCTGATGACACCCTGTTTCAACGCGTATATGTGATTGCCCCGCCAGAAAATGCCGCCGCGAACAGTAAAATAACCGAGCTGCGGTTTTGGGTGCGTGATACAGTGAACGATGAACGGGCATTCACCAATTCGGTTTTCCACGGGAGCGGACGATGACAGATAAAGTGGTAACAGGACGTAAAGTGTTCTTCATATTCGCAGCGGCGTTTGGCGTGGTCATCGGCGTAAATATTATGTTGGCTGTTCAGGCAGTTTCTACATTTCCGGGACTGGTTACCAAGAATTCCTATGTTGCCTCGCAAAGCTTTGATCGTGACCGCGCGGCACAAATTTCTTTGGGGTGGACTGCCCACGCAGTGGTCGAGAATGGCGTATTGAGCCTTTCCATTACCGACAGAACGGGTCAGCCGGTTCAACCGGCCAGCCTGAAGGCGACATTGGGCCGCGCAACCCATGTGGGCGAAGACCAAATTCCGGCCTTCGAATTTGATGGCAAAGCGCATACAGCAAACGTCGATCTTGGCCCCGGAAATTGGAATCTGCGGCTGCTGGCCACTGGGCCAGAGGGCACAGCGTTTCGCCAGTTATTGGCGCTTTATGTTGGCCGCAAATCGTGACAGCTGCGCCGCAGATAGCAGCCTGCCCGGCCTGTGCAGTGGCGCCAATGGCGCAGGCGGTGTCGGCTGACAGCATCCCAACACATAAAGCGCTTTATCTGGCATTGCCCGGCATTCATTGCGGCGGCTGTATTTCTGCCGTTGAACGCGCGCTGCTGGCTGAGCCGGGTGTCAATTCGGCAAGGGTCAACCTGACCCTTAAACGAGCCACTATTGAGGCCAACACTGGGGTCGAGCCACGTCAGTTGGTCGATGCGCTGGCGCGTGCTGGATATGAAGCACGGGAACTGGACGGTGTCGCGCTGTCTGCCACCGAAACTGATAAGCAGGGCAGGGCTCTGTTGATGCGGCTG
>JAHRVD010000205.1 GCA_019090845.1 Marinosulfonomonas sp. | reverse complement strand
GATGCCGCCGACAAAATCCGCGAAGCCAACGCCTGATTTAGCCGCGAATTTCGCGCCTGTTTCACCCAAATACCCGCTGTGGCAGGGCGGATCCTGCCATCATTGCCGGTTTCGCCGGTTAAAATTGCACCGAATTTCCTTTCCTTGCGCACAATTCTGCCCACGCCCGACCACGAGCGCGTGATGATCTCTTCTTATGGAAGCCTGCTGCCAACAGGTGACCAAAGGGGGCAGTTGCATCTGCGCAAACCCTGGAGGGAACGGAAAATGACTTATGAGGACCCGCGCGATCAAGACCGCGAAACGCTTGATGATCCGCAAACCACGCCGGTGGATGAAAACAAAACAGATCAGCCGGAAAAAGACGAAACCGAAACAACCTACCAATACACCGACTGGGCCAGTATCTGATTTTACTGGCAGCGGTTTGATGCGATGATCCGACAAACCTGACGGAGCATCCACAATGAGCGACCCGGTTTCTGCCATCCGAAACCTTGGCCCGGCGAGCATCGAGCTTTATGCGACCGTCGGCATCGACAGCGCCGCCGCACTGCGCGAGATCGGCGCAGATGAGGCCTATCGCCGGCTGTTGCAGGCAGGTCGTCGCCCCCATTTCATTGGATATTACGCATTGGTCATGGGCTTGCAGGGCCGCCCGTGGAATGATTGCAAAGGGGACGAGAAAACCGCCCTGCGCGCCAAGTTCGACGCCCTGAAGGACAGTGCGCACGATAAGGGCCGCTTCGCGCTGGAAACGGCCCTGAATGAAATCGGTGTCATTAAGCGGCCCGGTTAGATTTTGGCGCACAATTCGTGCCAAAAACCGGTTCCCACTTTTTGGATCGCGCAAGTTCTTTCGCGCAATTTATCCAAAAACCGGTTCCCACTTTTTGGATCGCGCTTTAGCCGACCAGTTCTAGTCCCGAAAAGAAATATGCAATCTCTTCTGCGGCAGTTTCCGGCGCATCCGAACCGTGGACCGAGTTTTCGCCTACTGATTCAGCAAATTCAGCGCGGATCGTTCCCGCTGCGGCATCAGCCGGGTTTGTCGCGCCCATAACCAGACGGTTTTTGGCAATCGCGTCTTCGCCTTCAAGCACCTGCACAACAACTGGTTCGGACGCCATGAATTCACACAGCTCACCGAAAAATGGCCGTTCCTTGTGCACGGCATAAAATTCACCCGCCTGTGCCAAAGTCATATGAATGCGCTTTTGTGCGACGATGCGCAGACCAGCGTCCTCGAACTTGGCGTTGATCTTGCCGGTCAGATTGCGCCGTGTTGCATCTGGTTTGATGATCGAGAATGTGCGTTGGATACCCATGGTAAGCCTCTGTTCTGTTTGCCGCCCCAGGCCCGCTGCCTGTGGCATTTTCCGGCGCTGCCCTAACACGGGCCACGGCACTTGAAAAGCACCGATGCACACCAATTGTCAGCACCAGTGCGTTGGTTTTGCCGACAGATGCCAGTAATTTGGGCGCAACGTCAGATAGGCAGGTGCAAGTGATTGACCCCGACTGCGACCTGAGGCAAACCGCGCGCCATGCTAAGGATTCAGAACATAACTTATTCGGTGCAGGGACGCCCCCTGATTGTCGACGCAAGTGCGGTCATTCCCACAGGCCACAAGGTGGGGCTGGTGGGGCGTAATGGCACCGGCAAAACCACGCTGTTTGGCCTGATCCGGGGCGAGCTGACGCTGGAAGGCGGCGACATCCGCCTGCCCAGACGCGCCCGTATTGGTGGCGTGTCACAGGAAGTTCCGGGTTCCGACGTTTCACTGATCGACACGGTGCTGGCGGCCGACACCGAGCGCGCCGCCCTGATGGCCGAGGCCGAAAAAGCCACCGATGGTGCGCGCATTGCTGACATCCAGACCCGTCTTAGCGATATCGACGCCTGGTCGGCCGAAGCGCGCGCGGCCTCGATCCTGAAAGGTCTTGGGTTTGACGATACCGAGCAACGCCAGCCCTGTTCGGACTTTTCGGGCGGTTGGCGGATGCGCGTCGCCCTTGCCGGTGTGCTGTTTTCGCAGCCTGATCTGCTGCTTTTGGATGAACCGACCAACTATCTTGATCTGGAAGGCGCGCTTTGGCTTGAAAACTATCTGGGGCGCTACCCGCACACGGTTATCATCGTCAGCCACGACCGCGCCCTGTTGAACCGGGCCGTTGGTGGCATTCTACATCTGGAAGACCGAAAACTGACGTTTTATCAGGGCAATTACGATGCGTTCGCCGCTGCTCGCGCCGCCCGTCTGGCTGGCGCTGCGGCCGAAAACCGCAAGATCGAGGCTCGGCGGGCCCATTTGCAAACCTATGTGGACCGGTTTCGCTATTCGGCATCAAAGGCGGTTCAGGCACAGTCGCGTCTGAAAATGATTGCCAAACTTAAACCGATCACAACCCCGCAGGAAGCCGCGCTAAAGCGGTTTACCTTCCCCAAGCCCGAAGAACTGTCGCCCCCGATTGTTTCGCTGGAAAATGTCGCCGTTGGCTATGACGGCAAGGCGGTTTTAAGCCGGTTGAACCTGCGCATAGATCAGGACGACCGGATCGCGCTGCTGGGCAAGAACGGTCAGGGAAAATCGACCCTTTCCAAGCTGTTATCAGGTCGCCTTGATGCGTTAGAGGGGCGGATCACCACCTCTAACAAACTGCGGGTCGGCTATTTCGCCCAGCATCAGGTCGAAGAATTGCACACCGACGAAACGCCGCTGGAACATATTCAACGTCTGCGCCCAACCGAAACGCCAAGCAAATTGCGCGCCCGGCTTGGTGGCTTTGGCATCGGCGTGGAACAGGCCGATACCACCGTTGGCCGCCTGTCGGGTGGCCAAAAGGCGCGCCTGTCGCTAATGCTGGCAACCCTTGATGCGCCACACATGCTGATCCTGGACGAACCGACCAACCACCTTGACATTGAAAGCCGCGAAGCACTGGTGGACGCGCTGACTGACTACACCGGCGCGGTTATTCTGGTCAGCCATGATATGCATCTGCTGTCGATGGTGGCGGATCGTCTGTGGCTGGTGAAAGGCGGACGCGTCGCCCCCTATGAGGACGATCTGGCGGCCTATCGCAAACTGCTGCTTAGCACAGACAAACCGGCAAAAGCGGCCAAACCCGTTGTGGTCAAACGCGCCGGGCGCGATGAAATTGCTGCCCTGCGTGCCAATGTGCGCAAATGCGACGAACGTGTTTCAAAACTGAATGTAATGCGCGATAAACTGGCCAAGAAGCTGGCGGATCCTGCGCTTTACGAAGACGGAAAACTGGGCGAGATGGAAGTCTGGCAAAAGAAATACGCCGAGGTAATGAACGGGTTGGACCGGGCCGAAGAAATGTGGATGGCAGCGCAGGAAAAGTTAGATTTAGCAAAGGCTTAGACGTGGAAATTGCTGCCCTGATAACCGCTTTTGTAACGATCTTCGTGGTGATCGACCCGATCGGGCTGGCACCAATGTTCGTGGCAATCACCAAGGGCACGGACGCCGGACACCGGCGAATGGTGGCATTACGCAGCTGTGCAATCGCTGCGGTTTTGCTGACGCTGTTTGGGCTATTTGGCGAATCGGTGCTTGGGTTTGTCGGCATTTCAATGCCCGCGTTTCGTATATCGGGCGGCATCCTTTTGTTCCTGACAGCGCTTGAAATGCTGTTTGAGCGGCGCACACAGCGGCGCAAAGGACAGGCCACAAGCGCCAATGACCCGTCAGTTTTCCCACTGGCCACCCCGCTTATCGCCGGTCCCGGCGCAATCGCCACGATGATCCTGCTTACGGGTCAGGCGGACGGTGTATCCGAGTTGATCGCCGTGCATCTGGTGATGCTGGCGGTGGTGGCACTGGTCTTGCTGTTCTTCCTTGCAGCCCCATTGATGGAGCGCGCGCTTGGCGATACCGGCATCAACGTCGTGACCCGCCTGCTGGGGATGTTGCTGGCAGCGCTGTCGGTGCAATTCGTGCTCGACGGTCTGGCGGGATTTGGCCTGTCGGCGGCGACGGGCTGACATTTCGCGCCATCGTGCATATTTATGGCGCATGAGCGGAGATTTTCATGAGCGGTGACGATTATGGCCGGCTGGCCTATCTGGTATTGATTCTGCTTGCGGTTGGCGGCTGGTTCATCGCCGAAAGCCGCGCCAATCTGGGCAAAACCGCGCGTCAGGCGGCTGTTTGGGGACTGATATTCATTGGCACAATCGGCGCCGTTGGCCTGTGGCCAAGCATTCGCGATCAGGTAATGCCGCGCCAATCGGTGATCGGCAGCGGCGTGATAGAGGTGCCGCGCGGGCTCGACGGCCATTACCATCTGGTGCTGCAAATCAGCGAAGTGGCGGTGGATTTCATTGTCGATACGGGCGCAACGGATGTGGTTTTGTCACCCCAAGACGCGCGCCGCGTCGGGCTGAACCCGGCGGATTTGAATTTTTCCGGCACTGCGCGCACTGCCAATGGCATCGTCAAAACGGCCCGCGCGCAGGTCAGCAATGTGCGCCTTGGGGATATTGTGGATCTGCGTTTGGGGGTTTCGGTGAATGGCAGCGAGATGGACAGTTCGCTGCTGGGAATGAGCTATTTGCAGCGGTTTGAGCGCATTGAAATAGCTGCAGACCGGTTGATCCTGACACGTTAGCGCCAGAAAGATACGAGGGTCGCGCATGATCCACGGGTGGGTCAAAAATCGCCCCACCAGTAGATCGACCCGGCTTGGCCTGCCTAACCGACCGCCTCATTCGCTTCGGCCTTTTTGGCCCAGTTTCCGCTTTCCTGTGACCAGTATTGCGCCGCGCAACCGGCATCTGCCAGCAATTTCCACTGCCCGCGCGCCACATCCAAAGCCGCCGGGTCATTGCCGTCAAACAGGATGCAGACCCGTTTCATCGCGCTCACGTCGTCGGGCGAAACCGCCGCCCCGTCAATTGCCATCAGGCAGGCCGGATCGTTGGCCGCCTCAGGCCCGGTGGT
>JAHRVD010000204.1 GCA_019090845.1 Marinosulfonomonas sp. | reverse complement strand
CCATGAAATCAAGAACCCGCTTGCTGGCATTACCGGGGCTGCCCAGTTGCTGGCGATGAACCTGCCACAGGATGATCTGGAAATGACCGATTTGATCGTGGCCGAAAGCCGGCGGATCGTTGGTTTGCTGGAACAGGTTGAACAATTTGGCAATATCCGCCCGCCACAGCGCCGGGCGATCAATATCCACGATTTGCTGGACCGGGCGCGCAAATCAGCGCGTGTCGGTTTTGCCGCGAATATGCAGATCACCGAGGATTTCGACCCCTCATTGCCAGCGACCTATGCCGATGGCGATCAGTTGTTGCAGGTGTTCCTGAACTTGCTGAAAAACGCCGCCGAGGCCGCTGGCAAAGCCGGTGGCACGATCCGCATCCGCACGTTTTACGATCTGTCGCTACGCTTGCGCCGCAAAGATGGATCAGGCAACGCGCTGCCGCTTCAGGTCGAGATTATCGACGATGGCCCCGGCCTGCCGCCAGAAATTGCTGCCGACATATTCGAGCCCTTCGTGTCTGGGCGCGAAAACGGCACCGGGCTGGGATTGGCGCTGGTCAGCAAAATTATTTCCGAACATGACGGCTGGTTAACGGTGGATTCAGTGCCCGGACGCACTGTTTTCAGAATATCGCTGCCGGTTGCACCAAAAACTTCCCCGGAGGAAAACTGATGGACGGAACCATACTGGTTGCCGACGACGACCGCACAATTCGCACCGTTCTGACACAGGCGCTGACGCGCGCTGGCTGCAAGGTTCACGCAACGTCCTCGATGGTGACGCTGATGCGTTGGGTCCAGGAGGGTAAGGGCGATCTGGTTATTTCGGACGTGATTATGCCGGACGGCAACGGGATTGAGGCGTTGCCAAAGATTTCCGCTTTGCGCCCAGGTTTGCCGGTGATTGTGATCTCGGCGCAAAACAACATCATGACGGCCATTCAGGCAGCCGAGGCCGAGGCGTTTGACTATTTGCCCAAGCCCTTTGATCTGCCCGACCTGATGAAACGTTCGGCCCGCGCACTAGAAGTGAAACGCCGCGCACCTGCCGCGCGGCCTGATGAACCAGAGCAAAGCGATGATCTGCCGCTGGTTGGGCGCACACCGGCGATGCAATCGCTTTATCGTCTGGTGGCACGGGTCATGAACACCGATCTGCCGGTTCTGATCACTGGCGAAAGCGGCACTGGCAAGTCGCTGATTGCGCGCGCTATCCACGATTTTTCTGATCGGCGGACGTTGCCATTCGTTGTGGCCGGGGCGGGGGATATGGAAACTATGGACGGTCCTGCTGCTTTGCTAAGCCGGGCGCGCAACGGATCGCTGTTGTTTGATGAAGTCGGTGATCTGGATCAGGAAGCGCAGTCACGAATTGTCCGTATGCTTGACAGTTTCACAGATAATGCACCCCGCGTCATGGCAACCAGTCAGGCTGATCTTGAGGCTAAGATGGATGCGGGTTTGTTCCGTCAGGATCTTTATTACCGCCTGAGCGGTGTGACGATCGGGGCGCCTTCGTTGCGCGAACGGGTCGAGGATATACCGCTACTGGCGGAACATTTTCTTGCCCGCGCAGAGCGGGACGGCCTGACGTTGCGCCGCTTTAGTGACGATGCACTGGATCTGATCCGCAGCTATTCGTGGCCCGGAAATGTGCGCCAGCTTGAAAATACCATCCGCCGCCTTGCCGTCACCTCGTCCGAAGAAGTGATCAGTCGGTCCGAGACCGAATTTATTCTGGGCAATCAACCTGCGATGGAACCGGCCGATGGTGCTGGATCTGGCGACAAGTTAAGCGCCTCGATTGCGCGCCACCTGCGGCGGTATTTTGATTTGCATGGGGGGGTCTTGCCGCCAGCGGGCCTTTATCAGCGAATCTTGCGCGAGGTAGAGCTGCCATTGCTGGAAATTGCGCTGGAGGCGACGGGCGGAAATCAGGCGAAATGCGCTGATTTACTGGGAATTAACCGAAATACCCTGCGCAAGAAGGTCACAGAACTGGATATCCGCGTGACACGGCGCCGCAAGTTGATGTAAAAGAGCAACAATAGAGTGGCAAATCGGCGTCAGCCGGGTAACGCCACCATTTGCGGTAATGCCGTGCGAACGGCGATTTTGGCGAGGTAGCAGCGTGCGGGCACCCGTGCGAACGTCAACCTGGGACCGTCTGAGCAGGATCAGACGTCAGCGGCGCGTGCAGAATGCATCGACCCTTGGGTTGGTGATTCTGGGGCCGGTGTTGGCTATTCTGACTTTTTTGGTTTTGGGACCGCTGGATCAAGGCGCGACCTCACCGACATTGCGGCTGATTTTGCTGGCCGATCTGGTCTATGTGCTTGTTGTTGCGGCCCTGGTTTTGCAACGGGTGGCGCGGATGATTGCGGCGCGACGGGCCAAATCAGCCGGATCGCGCCTGCACCTGCGTCTGACGGGCGTTTTTGCACTGATTGCGCTGATCCCGACGGTGCTGGTGGCGGTATTTGCGGCACTGACGGTCAATATCGGGCTTGAAGGCTGGTTTTCGGAACGGGTGCGCGATGTTGTCGGCAATTCGCTGTCGGCCGCAGGCCTATGAGGCAGAGCATCGCGAGGGTCTGATCGAGGACACCCATGCCTTGGCCAATTTTCTGAACGCTGCGCGCCGGGCACGGATTTTTGTCTCAGATGGCGATATTCGCAAACTTCTGACGAGCGGGCAGGCGCAAATCCAGCGTGGTTTGCGAGAGGCCTATGTCATTGATGGTGGCGCAGAAATCCGGGCGCGCGGGGAACGATCTTACCTGTTTGATTTTGAGCAGCCGTCGGCAGAGGATATTAAACGCGCTCTGGCTGGTGAAACGGTGATTATTCAGGATTGGGACGTGAACGAATTTCGCGCTCTGGTGCAGCTAAGTGATTTTGTCGACCGGTTTCTTTATGTCAGCCGTGATGTCGATGGTGAAATCCTTGCCCTGCTGGATGACACGCAGGAAACGGTGCGTCTTTATAACCAGTTGGAAAGCGAGCGCGGTCGGCTGCTGTTTGAATTTGGCCTGCTTTATCTGGGGTTTGCGGTTATTTTGATCCTTGCGGCAATCTGGCTGGGGCTGTGGTTTGCTGAGCGGATGGCAGGCCCGCTTGGCCGGCTGACCGGTGCGGTGCAGCGGGTTGGCGCGGGCGATCTGGATGTTCAGGTGGTCGAGGAACCGGGCGACGATGAGATCGCAATGCTGGGGCGAATTTTCAACCAGATGATCCGCCAGTTGAAGGGCCAGCGCCAGTCGCTGTTGGAAAACAACCAGCAGATCGAAGATCGGCGCCGGCTGTTTGATTCGGTGCTTTCGTCGGTCACCGCAGGTGTCGTCGGTCTGGATGAGGCGGGCAAAGTGGCATTCGTCAACCGTTCAGCCGAGCGTTTGCTGGATGTCTCCGGGCGGGCCGATCAGGACACCAATCTGGCGGTGGCTGTTCCTGAATTTGGTCCGCTTTTCAACAGGTTGCGTGACAGTGGCACAGAGGTAGCGCAAGAGGAAATTCGGGTCGTGCGGGGCGGCAAACAGGAAAACCTGCTGGTGCGTATGGCGACGCGGCGTGGCGAAGATGGCGAGCCATTGGGCTACGTGGTGGCCTTTGATGATGTCACCGATCTGGTAAACGCACAGCGTATGGCGGCTTGGGGCGATGTGGCCCGCAGGATTGCCCATGAAATCAAAAACCCGCTAACCCCGATCCAACTGTCCGCAGAGCGCCTTAAGCGCAAATTTGCGCCAATGTTGGGCGAAGATGGTGACGAATTGGTGCAATATACCGATGTCATAATTCGTCAAACCGACGATCTGCGCCGCATCGTGGATGAGTTTTCACGTTTTGCCCGGATGCCGGAACCTGAACGCCGCCGCCATGATCTGGCAGAACTGGTGCGTGGGGCTGTTGTTTTGCAGCAAAATGGTCAACCGGATGTGACGATCATTTCAGATATTCCTGATGATCCGCAATATGGCGATCTGGATTCAACGATGATCGGGCAAGCGCTGACAAACCTGATTAAAAACGCCGGAGAAGCGATTGATACCCGGATAGAAAATGGTGTTCCGGATGATTTTCAGCCAGAGATTCGGGTGCATATGCAAGCATCCGGGGCGCAGGCGCTGATTTCAATTTCCGACAATGGTGTCGGTCTTCCGGCAGACCGAGCGCGGTTGTTTGAACCCTATGTCACGACGCGCGAAAAAGGCACCGGGCTGGGACTGCCGATCGTCAAAAAGATCATCGAGGAACACGGCGGGTCGCTGATCTTGGTTGATGCAGAGCCATTTGACAAAAATTCCGAGCATCGGGGCGCGCGGGCCGAAATACGGCTGGCGCTGCTTAACAAAAATGAACCTTCCAAAAAGACGACACAGCAGGAGCTGGAAAAATGAGGATGTGCAGTTATGGGTGATATTCTTATAGTGGATGACGAACGCGATATTCGCGAGTTGATATCCGATATATTGAAGGACGAGGGCTATACCACGCGGCTCGCGGCCAATTCGGATCAATGCATGAAAGAGGTGGCCAGCGAAGCGCCCGCCCTGATGGTGCTCGATATCTGGCTGAAAGACAGCAACATGGACGGGATTGATATTCTCAAGTCCATCAAGCGCGATACGCCGGATATTCCGATTGTCATTATATCGGGGCATGGCAACATTGAAATCGCTGTCGCTGCGATCAAACAGGGCGCTTATGATTTTATCGAAAAGCCGTTTAATATTGACCAGCTGATGGTTGTTGTGCGGCGTGCAATGGAAGCATCCCGGCTGCGTCACGAAAATCAGGAATTGCGCCGCAAGGATGTTAACGCTGATGAATTGATTGGATCAAGTTCGGTCTTTAAGACGTTGAAAAGTAATCTTGATAAGGTAACAAAGTCGAATGGCCGTGTGATGCTGACCGGGGCCGCCGGGGCTGGCAAAGAGATCGCCGCACGCTATATTCACGCCAAATCGGACCGTGCTGATGCACCCTTCCTGAGCGTTAACTCCGCCTCGGTTGAACCGGAGCGAATGGAAGAAGTTTTGTTTGGCCGTGAAACCAGCGAAAATGGCGTTGAACCGGGATTGCTGGAGCAAGCGCATGGCGGGGTGCTCTATTTTGACGAAGTCGCGGATATGCCCGCCGGAACTCAGTCAAAAATTCTGAGAGTGTTGGTTGACCAACAATTTCAGCGTCTTGGCGGCACCGGCAATATTCAGGTAGACATCCGGTTTATATCCAGCACAAACAAAAACTTGCACCATGAAATTGATGTAGGAAATTTTCGCGAGGAATTGTTCCACCGGTTGAATGTAGTGCCAATTGCAGTGCCGTCACTGGAAGAACGGCGCGAGGATATACCCGAACTGGCAGATTATTTCATCGAGAGTCTCAACAAATCGCAAGGCTTGGCGCAGCGCAGTCTGAGCGAAGACGCGGTGGCGCTGTTGCAGACGATGCTCTGGCCCGGAAATGTACGCCAGTTAAAGAATGTCATCGAGCGGGTCTTGATCCTTGGCGACAGTAGTGGCCCGATTACCGCGACCGAATTGCCCACAAGCGAGCCCAAGGACGACGAAAAAGGCCGCGTGGTTCTGTCGGGCAGTCTGGCAACGCTGCCGCTGCGTGAAGCGCGTGAATTATTTGAACGCGAATACCTGCTGACCCAGATCAACCGGTTTGGTGGCAATATCAGCCGCACGGCGACGTTTGTAGGAATGGAACGCTCGGCGTTGCACCGCAAACTGAAATCACTGGGTGTGGTGACGGCGAATAAATCGGGTGGACGGGTCGCTTTTGTCGAAGAAGGCGCAGATTGACGCAAATGCGATGTTCTGGCATGCCGATGTTTCGATTGCGTGAAGGATTGATGCGATGAAGGTAATCATCTGCGGTGCCGGGCAGGTTGGCTGGCAAATCGCACGCCATCTTTCGGGCGAAAAAAACGATGTGACTGTCGTGGACAACAACGCCGAACTGGTGCGTCGTGCAACAGATACGCTTGATGTGCAGGGGATCGCGGGGTTTGCCAGTTACCCGGATATTCTGGATCGTGCCGGGGCGCGTGACGCCGATATGATTATCGCCGCGACCCATTCGGATGAGGTGAACATGGTCACCTGTCAGGTCGCCCATTCGGTCTTTAACATCCCGCGCAAAATTGCCCGGCTGCGCAGCCAATCCTATCTGACGGCGATTTATTCCGATCTTTACCGGCGCGATCATATGCCAATCGATGTGGTGATCAGCCCGGAACGTGAAGTGGCAGAAGCCGCCCTGCGCCGTTT
>JAHRVD010000203.1 GCA_019090845.1 Marinosulfonomonas sp. | reverse complement strand
CTCTATGCAAAAGCTAACGATCCTATTGATTTCGCGGAAAAAATTTCCGCCCTGATAGATGATCCGAAAAAGCGCGCGCAAATGGGCAAGCTGGGCCACGCCCGTGTATTGGATAAATTAAGTTGGGAACATTCGGTGCCACATTTGCTGGCCGCCTACGAACGTGTCTTCAGCAAGTAACCGAGATTGCTTTGCTAGGCTCGGCCAGTGATCGCCTGCCGCAGCATCCAGATCATTCGCGACATTCTGATACCCGCCAGCGTTCCCAACCCACGCAACTTTTCAGATGCAGACAGTTCCTTGCAGCGCAACACTTTTGGCGCGTGGGCCAATATGGAGATCGGCATTACCAATGCCCGAAGTGCCCGAACAATTCGCGCTTTGGGCCCGACGCCTGTCAAACTAAAGGATTCGGTGTTTAGACGGCGCCATTTGCGGCTCAGATCACGCCAATTTCCGCGCGACGGATGACCGACGCAAAGCCGGTCCTCATAAGACAGCTTATATCCTTTCGCACCGGCGCGAAGGCACCAGTCAAGATCTTCGGATACGCCCGATCTGAACGGCCCAACATCCTCGAACACTTTGCGCGACGTCAGAAGGTTTGCCGTAACCGAAAAGCCTTTTGCCTCGATATATGCCTGCTGGTCGAACCCAAAAACCGCTTCGAACGCCTGCGGGCCACTGCGTGGTGGCGCCGTTTCATCGAATACATCAATTCGTCCACCGATGATGTCAGCACCGGACACTACCGAGCGGGCGACCGACAGCCAGCCCTGTGCGGGAACGCAATCGGAATCCAGAAAAAACAGGTAAGGAGAATTGGTTTCGCTGACGCCCCGGTTGCGGGCGTTGGCAGCACCTTTCCGTGGTTCGGTCAAAAACCTTACCTTTTGAAAGGACGCTATAATTTCGCTCAATCCCTGCAACGAACCATTGTCCACAACGACGACGTCAATATCATCCAAATCTGCGGCACATAATGCATCCAGACAAATGCGCAGCCGGGCCACATCATCATAATGGGGAATGACGACCGCGTATTTTTTGATTTCGTTCGTGGGCATCCGCGACAACAACCTGCTCGTTTTAATTCACGGCCACTTGCGCAACCTTGTGTTGGCTATTTGTGCAGAATATTTCGCCGAACTGCAAAGCCGGTCCGATATTCCGCGAGTTTTCGCCAAATCCCGAACAATACGCTGTTATTTTTGCTATTTTTTTCGATTTCGCTATCAATCCGCAGGTAGAAGATACAAATGGCTGCGCAGCCGAACCATGTGGTGTAGCAGTTCAACGAGTATACGATTCTGAGGTTATCCAGTGCACATCCGACAAATTACGAACCTGCTGCCACAACCAATGCGATTCGGGCTTCGGCAGTTCGTCTTTAAGGGATCTGCGCACGCCTGCGTGCTTTGCGGCAATCATGTACGCGAGTTTCGCTCGCACGGTGGCGGGGCAGACGTTCTTGATATTCGTCAGGTTGTAGGTGGAAAGCGGCGCGATAATGATCGCTGCCCCGTGTGTCACGGTTCAGACCGCACACGCATGATGATGATGTATCTGAATGACGAAACCCCGGTTGGGGACGCGCCACAACGCATCCTTCATGCCGCGCCGGATTATGGTCTTTACCTCTGGCTAAAGCGTCAACCGAAGATCAACTATACCGGATCTGATATTGACGTGTCGCGGTATCGTCATATCGAAAAAATGCAAACTGCTGATCTGACCAAATTACCGTTTGAAGATAACAGTTTTGATTTGCTTATCTGCAGTCATGTTTTGGAACATATCCCCGATGACACTGCCGCATTTGCGGAAATTTTCAGAGTGATTAAACCCGGCGGACGAGCCCTGTTGCTCACGCCCTTTGCGTTGGACGGCGTAGGCACGGACGAGGATCCCGACATCAATAATGCAGCCGAACAAGACAAACGGTTTGGCCAATGGGATCATGTGCGCCTTTATGATCGCGAAGATTTCCTAAAGCGGATGCGATGCGCTGGTTTTGATGCCTCATTGTTTGATCCGTTTGACAGTGACCGGGATCAAGCCGAACGGATGCACCTCAATCCGTTGGAAATGCTGCCAGTTGGCACAAAACCACTGAATTCATGAGATCTGCTTTGACTGACCAAAAGAACTTTTTCGACAAAAGCACGCCCGCAGGTCAAACTGCGCCGATGGTTTCGATTATTGTAATCAGCTACAACACCTGCGCGCTGACGTTGGCCTGCCTGCAGTCGATCTACGCCCAAACGCAGCGCCCGTTCGAGGTGATCGTTGTTGATAATGCTTCAACCGACGGATCGGCTGCGGCCATCAAAAGGGATTTTCCTGACGTCATCCTGTTGACCGAAACCGTCAATCATGGGTTTGGCCCAGCGCATATTTTGGCGGTTGAAAAGGCACAGGCGCCCTGGCTTTTGTTGTTGAACCCGGACACGGTGGTTCTGGACGGCGCGCTGGACAAGCTGATGGATTTTGCCACCCAAACCCCTGATGCAGGAATTTGGGGCGGGCGCACGCTTTATGGTGACGGCAGTCTGAACCCCACGTCCTGCTTTGCGCGGATGACGCTTTGGTCAATTTTCTGCCGGGTGACCGGGCTGAATGCCCTGTTTCGCAAATCACGTATTTTTAACTCTGAATATTTCGGAAACTGGCAACGCGACACGGAAAGAAACGTTGATATCGTCACCGGCTGCCTTTTCCTGATAGAACGCAAGAACTGGATCAGGCTGGACGGTTTTACCCAAGAGTTTTCGATGTATGGTGAAGAGGTCGACCTTTGCTTGCGCGCCCGCAAAATCGGTCTTCGCCCTGCGGTTACGCCGCACGCCACTATCATTCACTACGGCGGTGCCAGTCAGGATGTTCGCTCTGACAAACTTGTGCGGCTAATGAAGGCCAAAATTGAGCTGATCAAACGCCATTTCCCCGCTCCAACGCGTCGCATCGGGATGTGGATGTTTGGTTTATGGCCCCTATCTCGGCGACTTGCCTTGACGCTTGCCGGATCATTGTCAAAAAATGGCGATACGAAAAAAAATGCTGGGATTTGGAATGATGTCTGGAAGCGGCGGGCTGAATGGAAAGATGGATATTCCTGAGCGTTCAAACAACGCTTGATAATTTCACCGGACCATCGACCCGAATTTCGGGATTTTCCCAACCACATTGTGCCGAGTATTTTCGCGGATCAACGTTCCTGTCAGCCGCCAGTGACCGGCGCCGCGCCAATGATCGCCAAGCCCGCAGGCGATAAATTTTTAACCCAAACCCGAATTTCGTTACCCACAGGATGGGCGTGCGAATAGGCAAAACCGAGCGCCATTTTCGACGCAGAAATTTGTAGGCCTCGCCGAAATCCGCCCCCAACCGACCATGAAACCGGTCGTTGTGGACGACAGGCATATTCACGATATATGCGCCCAGTTGTTTGTCGCGGGCCTGCTGGACAATATCAGTTCCATATAAGTGAAACCGAGGCATCGCATCATCAAAACTCAATCCACAATCGCGCCGCATCACGATGACCAGTTCATCAAAACTTTGGGCCGGTTCCGGATCGCTGAAACCTCTGCCGATTATCGCCCCAAGACTGGTTGACCAGACATGACCGGCATGGTGCCCGTTTGTGGACACGCCAAACGGTGCCAACACCGCCCAGTCTGGATCAATCCCCTCGACCCGGGCTATTTCAGCAGTCAGCATTTCGCGCCATGCAGGCGGAAAATAGACGTCCTGATGTGCGAACACGATGATCGGGGCCTTGGTGGCCACAATTCCGCGATTGTAGACGGCCGACGCGGAACCGGCATCATGTTCGATATAAGTATCAATATCGCTGCGTCGAACCATGTCGGACGCCAACAGGTTGCGTTCCAGCAGCCCTTTGTCGTTGCATGCAACCACAAGGCAAATGCGATTTTCTTTGAACGCTTTTGAAAGCACTTCAGATCAACTCCGGTCCACCAATTCAATTAATATCGCAGAAATCAGTGTTATTTTTGAGGCACGCACGCGCCGAATAATGCATCAGGATCAATTTGGGCCGACTAATACTTAAATATGCCGTCCATGCCTAACCTTTATGCAACGTTTGGGCAACACCGGGCCCGCTCTGGCATCTATCGTTCTTTCCAGTTCGTCGCTGAAACTTAAAACTACCAAAAATGTCCACCGGGTTCAGCCCAAATATCCGGACACCCGATTTAAACCACCCTGAAGCGGTGCAAGGAGCCGACAAATGCGCACCAGAATATTTGAAAAGCTACGGTCGCCGGACCCGTTTTTCAAAAAGGCGGCGCTGTCGTTTCTGATGCGATTTGGTGGTCTGGCCCTGCAATTTCTGGGATCAATCTGGGTCGCAAGAGCCCTTGGTGCCGAGGGGTTTGGCGCTTTCACGCTTGCGTCGACCTGGGCGGTATTCGTGGGAATGATGCTGTCGCTTGGTTT
>JAHRVD010000202.1 GCA_019090845.1 Marinosulfonomonas sp. | reverse complement strand
TGGCGGGGGGGGCGATTGCGGGTGGTAAAGTCTACGGTGACTGGCCGGGGCTGGCCGAGGCGGAGCTTTATGATCGTCGCGACCTGATGCCAACAGGCGATGTGCGGGCTGTTGCGGCCTGGGCAATGCGCGACATGTTCGGGCTAGACCGCAGCGTGCTGGAAAGGTCGGTTTTTCCAAACCTCGATATGGGAATTAATCCCGGCATAATTCTGTAGCGGCCCAATTGGAAATGCCTTTGTTTTGTTAAATTGTTAGAGGCCCTTTTATTGAATTTGCGACTAGGTGAATTTGCGACTATACGGGGCTAGGTGCCACGCTGGTGTGCATTTCATTGAACGTCGCCCCAAGGCCTTTTGGGGTGGAGTCCTTGAATGCATGCAACATATTGGTTTTCAGCGAAAAACAGGGCAGGGGTGCGCTGCGATTTCAGCGTATAAAGTGATGTTAGGGTGGTAGTTTTGATGTATTGGATTTGTAAGGGACTGGTTCGCAATTTTGAATTGCGGTGGGCGCGCCCAACGGCGCTGTTGTTGACGGCTGGACTGGTCGCCGGTTGCCAATCCTCGGATGGTGGCGGTAGCGGGCCAAGCTCCGTCATTGATTTGTCTGCTGGTGCCCTAAGTAGCTTTTTCGTTGCCGACTGGAGCGGGCTGGAAACCGCTGCAGCTAATTTGCGCAATTCGGACGCCAGATACACTATTCAGGATTTCATCTGGTCCTTTGGTGGCGTTGCGCCGTTTTACGACAGTTACTCTCTGGACAATGCCAATGTGGAATACGCCCATGCTGCCGGGCTGACAGGCGTAGGTCAGACCATTGCAATTATCGACAATGGATTTTTAACAAGCCACGACGAATTCAGTGGCAAAACGATTTCTATGCCAACTGGGGGCAATGCCCCTGGCGTCGCCGATCATGGCACGACGGTTGCCTCGATTGCGGCGGGGTCCGCCAGTTCTGGCAGCATCATCGGCGTGGCACCCGGTGCTAACCTGCAGCTGGGTTCTTTTGTGCTGGGGGACGCAGCTATGACGGCCGCAACCCAACAGGCGCAGGCTGTAGGGGCGATCGTTCAGAATAATTCCTGGGGCTATGAAATTGATGCATCCAGCGCAAATCTTGATGCGGCGTTTGGCACGAGTGCCGGAACCAACTATCTGAATGCGTTGCAGAGTTTTTCAAATAATGCGGTGGTAGTTTTTGCCGCCTCAAACAATGCCGAGCTCACCACATCAGATCTGATGGCCGCCCTGCCGTCGCTTATACCGGCGCTGGAACCGTCGTGGATTACTGCAGTAAATGCGGTTCCCTCGGTTAGCGGCGGGAATATCACGTCCGCGGTCTTATTGTCTTCGGGGTGCATGCAGGCTGCGGCGTGGTGCATGGCGGCGGATGGAACGGTTTATGGGGCCGTTGCAACCGGAAATTCAGACTATGCCATTGGAACCGGAACGTCGTTTGCTGCACCGCAGGTTTCGGGCGCGGTTGCGCTGCTTGCCGAGGCTTTTCCAACCCTGACGGCACAAGATTTGCGGGCGCGTATTCTGGCGTCAGCCAACAACAGTTTTTATTCGCACAGTGGCTATGTGCAGTTTGGAACAATCAACCACGGCTTTGATGCCACATTCGGCCACGGTTTTCTGGACCTGAAGGCCGCATTATCGCCAATCGGTGGCTCTTACATTCCGCTGTCTGCGGGGGGGATTGCCGCGTTGAACGGGCCGGTCATTCTTAGTGGCGGCATGGCCGGAAATGCGATCAGCAATGGCCTGTCTGCCCATAATATTGTGTTTCTCGACGGGCTTGGCGGCCAGTTTGATGCCTCGGCCCAAATTCTGTCAGCCAACGCCATTCCCACACAAAGCCCGATCGCTCGCGTGGCGGATTTGCTGACCACCGACCTTTCCGGTCAACGCGCCGATCCTTTTGGCACGTCTTCGCAATTTTCTTCGTTCATCGCGGGGCACGAGTTGGATATCGCAATGAATGACGCCAACCTGACGCTGTTACTGCCCGATCCGAACGCGGCTGCACCCAATCTCGGGTTCGCGGCGACACGCAGCTTTGATTTAGCGGCAGGCAGTCTGGATCTTGGGCTGAGTGTTCTGCATGAGGCCAGCGGAGTTGCCGGTATCAAATCATTGATCTCAGGGCAAAACATGGCCTCGACCCATGGTGCGGCGACGTTTGACTGGCACATGCCCGTGGGTGTGGGACAAGAGTTCAGCCTGTCGGGAAGCGTCGGTGTCGCGCTGCCGACGGCAACAAATTCGGCGGCGGATATGTCTTCTGTGCGTTATAATTCAGTGAAACTGGCCTATGGCGCGCGTGATATCTGGGGTGCTGGGGACCGGTTCAGCATTGGCGTCAGTCTGCCGCAAGCGGTGCAGTCGGGTTCGGCGAAATTTGTATTGCCGGTGGCTATGAGCAACGGCGCAACAACATTTTCGACGGTGGATGTCGGGCTTGCGCCCGAGGGGCGGCAGCTTGATCTGACGATCAGCTACGGCCTGCCGCTGACCACGCGTTCCGAAGTTTTGATGTCAGCAGTTCACCGGGTCAATGCCGGGCATATCGCCGGCGAGAGCAACAGTGGCGTGGCGATCGGCTGGAAACTAAACTTTTAAGCGGCTTTCCATTTGATCGAACAGCCCATGGACGCTGTCTGATCATCGGGTCCGGCCCCGGTCTGGGCCACCTGTTTCATCGCTTCAAACAGGTCACGGCGCGCGTTCTTGTCTGCGGCCTGACGTTGTGAGGCATCCAAACGGCCGCGATATTGCAGTTCCCCGGCGGTGTTAAAACCAAAGAAATCGGGCGTGCAGGCCGCGTCGTATGCTTTGGCGATATCTTGGGTTTCGTCGTGTAGATAGGGAAAGGAAAACCCTTCGCGCGCGGCCAGTTCAACCATCTTTTCAAAGCTGTCGGCAGGGTATTGGGCGGCGTCATTTGCACAGATCGCCGCGACCCCGATCCCAAGGTCCTGCAACGCTTTGCCGTCGCGAACGATCCGGTCGAGCACCGACAACACATAGGGGCAATGGTTGCAGATGAACATGATCAGCGTGCCGTTTTTGCCAGCTATATCACTGAAAGTATATGTTTTTCCGTCGGTGGCAGGCAGGGAGAAATCCGGTGCCTTCCAGCCAAAATCGCATACAGGTGGGATTTCTGCCATGATATCCTCGGGTCAGTTTAACGGTGCAAGTGTTGCCGCTGAATGGGGGTTTGGCAAGCCTGGCGGGTTCAGTCGCGCGTTCCGGAAAATTGTTCCTGCCAGGCAGCGCGCTGTTCATCGGTGATCTTGGCGAACATTACTTCTGGCACCTCAAAGGCGTGGCCTGCGGGCAGGGTGGTCAGCGCGGCCTGCAAATCGTCGGGCCAACTGTCATCGTCGGTTTTCAGCGCCGCTAACATGGTGGCAGAAGCATCGGGAATGAACGGCGCGGACAGGACGGCGTAAAAGCGGATCAGGTTCAGCGACAGGCGAATGACTGCTGCGGCGCGGTCAGGATCGGTTTTGAAGACGGCCCAGGGTTGCGTTGCCTGCAG
>JAHRVD010000201.1 GCA_019090845.1 Marinosulfonomonas sp. | reverse complement strand
CGGATCGCGAAATAGTGGAAATTAAAGCACAGCTCTGGCGTGACATACATGTTGGGGGCTTGCTCATGGGGCAAGACGATATTCAGGCCAATCGAAACCCCACCTGCGTCGACCGCGCCGCGGTTTCCTGCCTCCATTACGCCGGGGCCACCACCGGTTACAATCACGTCATGCCGGTTTCCATTTTCTTTCGAGCGCAGGGTCATCAAGCGCGCAAATTCGCGGGCCTCGTCATAGTATTTTGACAGATCAGCAAGCGTTTTGGTGCGCGCGCCATCCTTTTGGGCCGGTTCGGGGATCCGTGCGCCACCAAACAATACGATGGTGGATTCCACCCCGTATTCTGCCATTCCCATTTCGGTTTTCAGCAACTCTAGTTGCAAGCGCACCGGGCGTAATTCATCCCGGCACATAAATTCGGTGTCATCAAACGCCAGCCGGTAGGCCGGTGCCCGGGTTTGCGGCGTGTCCGGAATATGATGACTGGCTTCGCGATCCTGATGTGAGTCCCGAAACGGGTGGGACCGGTTTTCGTCTTTCATTGCCTGCTCCTCGATTGCGCGTATCTGTTCTTGCGATTATAGCCTGCTGAACGCCAGCACATATGACAATTTGGAGACCGCAATGTCCAACGAACAACTTGAATCCGCCATTGAAGCCGCTTGGGACGTCCGGGATACGATTACTCCGACGACCACGGGGGAAGCTCTTGATGCGATCCAGGATACTTTGAACGCTTTGGATTCCGGCAAGTTGCGGGTTGCCAAAAAACAGTCCGATGGCAGTTGGCATGTCAATCAATGGGCCAAAAAGGCGGTATTGCTTGGGTTTCGCATCAAAGACATGGAGCAACAGGATGGTGGCCCGCAGGGCAGCGGCTGGTGGGATAAGGTCGACAGCAAGTTCAAGGGCTGGGGCGACAACCAATGGCAGGCAGCAGGATTTCGTGCTGTGCCAAACGCAATTGTGCGAAAATCTGCCTTTATCGCCCCCGGCGTGGTTCTTATGCCATCGTTTGTGAACCTTGGCGCCTATGTGGACGAAGGAACGATGGTTGATACATGGGCAACCGTTGGATCGTGCGCCCAGATCGGCAAAAACGTGCATTTGTCAGGTGGTGTTGGCATTGGCGGTGTTTTGGAACCGATGCAGGCCGGACCCACGATCATCGAAGACAATTGTTTTATCGGCGCGCGTTCAGAAGTCGTTGAAGGGTGCATCATCCGCGAAGGCTCTGTTCTTGGGATGGGCGTATTTATCGGTCAATCTACAAAAATCCTCGATCGAGATTCGGGCGAGATTATGTATGGCGAGGTGCCGCCCTATTCAGTGGTTGTTGCCGGGTCTATGCCGTCCAAAAACGGCGTGCATCTTTATTGTGCGGTGATCGTGAAGCGGGTCGATGAACGCACACGTTCCAAGACCGGAATTAACGAGCTGTTGCGTGACTAACCCGGGCGAAAAGCCAAAACGACCCCAGCAGGTTTTTACGCTGCTGGTGGAAGTCGGCCGCAAAGACGGGGACGGCCTGCCCAAAAACGCCACTGGCGGAGCATTGATGTGCTTTGCCAGCGGTGTGGACGAGGCAGAAGCGGTGCGAGAAACCGTCGCCATCCTTAAAAAGGCTGATCTTAATCCTTTGGATGTGTCGGGATATGGCACTTTGGATGAGCGTCTGGCCGAAGGCCATGACATTTCAGACGAGGAACGCGAATTGATGGATCGGGCGTTGCGTGAAAACTCGGTCGTGGTGGCGCAGCTTACGCCGTTCTTCGCGGATTAGAACCTTGCACATATTCTTTGATCTTGACGGAACGCTGACCGACCCAAAAATTGGCATAACCAAGTCTGTCGCATTTGCGTTGTCGCGACTGGGGCACCCGGTGCCGGATCTTGATGATCTGACTTGGGTAATCGGCCCGGCGCTGATCGATAGTTTTGAGCGCCTAGGAGTGGATGATCCGGAACAGGCATTAGCACTGTATCGCGAACGGTATAGGGATGTCGGCCTGTTCGAAAACAGTGTCTATCCCGGTATTTTGGATGCGCTGACAGCGGTGGCAGACGCGGGATTCTCGGCCAGTGTCGCCACGGCAAAACCGCATATCTACGCGCGCAGGATTACCGCCCATTTTGATCTGTCGCGTTTTTTTGCGCATGAGTTTGGTCCGGAACTGGACGGCACAAGAAACGACAAAGGTGAATTGCTGGCCTTTGCGCTGGAAACCACCGGTATCAAAGCAGGCGATTCCATCATGGTTGGCGACCGTATTCACGACATAGACGCCGCGCGGGCCGTCGGGATGAAATGTGTGGGCGTAACATGGGGCTACGGAGGGGCAGAAGAAACCGACCTGGCCGATTTTCAATGCGCATCACCCGAAAACCTGCCCGTGGTCATTGGGCAAGCTTTCACCAGCTAGGTCATTCACCGGTCCAGGCTGGTGCCAAACCATTGACGATACAGCGTATCATAGGACCCGTTTTCCCGCAGCTTTAGCAGGCTTTGATTTAGTGGTTCCGCCAGGTCGCTGCCGGATGGCAGAGCGATTCCATAATTTTCGCGTTGGAATGCCGCCCCGGCCAAAACTGCATCTCCAGGGCTAT
>JAHRVD010000200.1 GCA_019090845.1 Marinosulfonomonas sp. | reverse complement strand
TCTACACTTCTAGCTTCGTCGGCAGCGTCAGATGTGTATAAGAGACAGTGTTCACACTGGTCGAGGCCGTGCGTCAGTTGCGCGGTCAAACAGGCGAGCGCCAGATCGAAGGTGCAGAGCTGGCGCTTTGCCATGGCAATGGCGGCGTTCTGTCCAGTCAGGTTACCAATATTTTGGGCACGGCTGCGACGCTTTAGCGTGATGTAATCCAGAAAAACACCAGCCCCGCACCTGTCTGATGCGGGGCTGTTTTGTTTAATACGACTTGGGCAAGCCAAGCGCATGTTCGGCAATGAACGATAAGACCAATTGCGGCGTAACCGGTGCAATGCGGAACAGGATTGCCTCGCGCACCAGCCGTTCGACGTGGTATTCCTTGGCATAACCAAATCCGCCAAAAGTTAGCTGCGCGGTCTGTGTGGCTTTGACGGCGGCTTCTGCGGCCAGATATTTGGCGGCGTTGGCCTCGTTTCCACAAGGCTTGCCCGCATCATATAGCGCACCCCCGTGCATCGCCATCAGATTGGCGGCCTCAAGCTCGGCCCAGGATTGGGCAAGCGGATGCTGCACACCTTGGTTCTGACCGATTGGACGGCCAAAAACCACACGCTCACCGGCATAGGCTGCGGCGCGCTTCAACGCATTTCGCCCGATGCCGACGGCCTCTGCGGCGACCAGCACCCGTTCCGGGTTCAGGCCATGCAAAATCTGGCGGAACCCCTGCCCTTCTTCGCCAATAAGATCTTCTTCGGGAATTGGCAGCCCGTCGATAAACAGCTCGTTTGAATCAACGCATTTGCGGCCCATCTTTTCGATCTCTCGGACCTCAATATAGTCGCGATCGAGCTTGGTGTAGAAAAGGCTTAGACCCTCGGTTGGCTTTTTGACGTCCTCGATGGCAGTCGTGCGCGCCAAAAGCAAAACCCGATCCGCCACCTGAGCGGTGGAAATCCACACCTTTTGCCCATGCACGATATAGCGGTTGCCCTGTTTGACGGCTTTGGTCTTTAGCTTGGTGGTATCAAGGCCCGTTGTTGGTTCGGTTACGCCAAAACAAGCCTTCTCTTCGCCCCGCATCAGGGGCGGCAGAATACGTTCTTTTTGCGCGTGGGTGCCGAATTTCACTACCGGGTTCAGGCCGAAAATATTCATGTGAATAGCCGAGGCTGCACTGTTGCCACCGCCGGACTCAGCGATTGCCTGCATCATAATCGCCGCTTCTGTAATTCCCAGACCGGCGCCTCCGTATTCTTCGGGCATTGCAATTCCCAGCCAGCCATCCTTGGCCATCGCCTGATGGATTTCATGGGGAAAGCCGCCCTCGCGGTCGCGCTTTAGCCAGAATTCATCGTCAAACTGTTCGCAAACCCGAAAAATGGCTTCGCGGATATGGGTTTGCTCTTGGGTCATTTGGTAGGTCATGATGTCTCCTTGGTATTCGAAATCTCGGGTAGGGCAACGACACCCTCGCTTGTCAGTTTTTCAATTTCGGCTGGATCAAAGCCCAAATCCTGCAACACTTCTTTGCTGTCCTGCCCGACTTTGGCGCGCCCCAGCCAGCGCAGCTTGCCCGGCGTCGCGTCCAGTTTGGGAACCGGCCCGACAACGCGGGTGTTGTCACCTTCAACGCCAACGATATTGCCGCGCGCCGCGACCTGGGGATCGGCCAGAATATCGTCCGTATTATAGACCAGTGCGGCCACCGCATCGTGGCGCTGGAAATGCTCAATCACATAGGCCGAGTCATGTTTTTTGATGAACGATGTCAGCCGGTCGGTGATGTCATCCATATGTTCAGCAAACCCACTCAAGGTCTTGAATTGCGGCTCATTCGCCCATTCATCGCCCCCGGCTGCTGCCAACAGACGGCGGGCCGTTTCGGCATTGCCGGAACTGACGGTGATCCACTTGCCGTCGCGGGCCTCAAAAACGCCGCCGGGCACGAAGGACATCGGTTGACGTAACCCATTGCGATCAACCGAGATACCGGCCCCGGTGCGGGTTGGGACGTGGTAATCGATCAAACGCAGCAGCGGTTCGTAGATTGCCAGATCGACAACCTGCCCGCGTGAATGGCCCGACGTGATCGCATGCATCGCAACCATCGCACCATAGGCGGCCGTAATGCCGGTGGTGGAATCGGCAACAGGAAAGCCCGGATGCATTGGTGCTCCATCGGCAAACCCGGTCATATGGGCCAGCCCGCTCATGGCTTCACCGGCACGGCCAAATCCTGGCAACTTTTTGCTGGGCCCGGTTTGCCCATAGCCAGAAATCCGGATGATCACCAAATCGGGGTTCCATTCATGCAAGACGTCAGGGCCAATGCCGGCGCGCTCGATAACACCGGGGCGAAAATTCTCGATCAAAATCTGCGAGCGTTCAACCAGTTTGCGCAGAACCGCCTGCCCCTCACTGGACTTCCAGTCTAGCGCCAGCAATTGCTTGTTGCGCGCAAGCGTTTTCCACCACGCACCGATGCCATCATCGGTTTTGGCGCCGAGTTGTCGCAGCATGTCGCCTTCGCCGGGGCGCTCTATTTTAACGACATTGGCGCCAAAATCAGAAAGAATCGCCCCACACATAGGCGCTGCAATCACGTGCCCCATCTCAATCACGTTCACATCGTGAAGCGGACCATTGTCCTTTTGCACTTTTTATCCTCCAAAATATCACATGCGTATTCGTCATCCGACAGTGCCGCGAATTGAATTGCAATTGCTTTCTAACGATTGTTAGGATTCAACAGCCCGCTGGGATTTTTGCGATTCCGCGGAGGAGGATCAAAATGACAAAAACACCATTGAATGCAACCGAATCGGCGCGCCCGTCGCTTGACGACGCGCTGCAAACGCTTTTCGACCCGGAAAATATCGCCGTTGTCGGTGCCTCGCGCACCAAGGGCAAACTGGGTCAGGCCGTTCTGGAACTGCTGAAAAAAAACAACTACCGGGGCAAGATTATTCCGGTGAACCCTTCGGGCGGCGAAATCGAAGGGCTGAAAGTCGCAAAATCACTAAGTGAAATTGACGAGCCGGTCGATGTGGCCGTGTTGTCGACGCCGGTCAATATTGCGCTGGATGCCTTGGAAGAATGCGCCAGAATTGGCGTCAAGGTGGTGGTTGGCGTCACATCCGGCTTTAACGAAGCAGGTGAAGACGGGTCCGAAAACGAAGCGCGGTTGCAGCAAATTTTGAAAACCGCGCCGTTTCGCCTGATCGGGCCAAACTGCGAGGGCGTCGTGCGTCCACGTTCTGATTTGCAACTGACTTTCAGTCCGATGTTTGACGGGCTTGATGACGGCCCTGTGGCGATGATCTCGCAGTCTGGTGCGTTGGCCGGTTTGATGGCCTTGCGGTTAGGCGAACGCGGCGTCGGCCTTAGCGCGATTGTATCCAGCGGCAATGAAACCGACATTACGGCCGCTGATCTGATGGAGTATTTCGGCGCTGATCCGGTGACCCGCGTTATCCTTTGTTACCTTGAGGAACTGCGCGACGGGCGTCGTTTTGCTGAAGTGGCCAAAAAGCTGACTGATGCGGGAAAACAGGTCGTTGTTGTCAAAGGCGGGCGCAGTGGTGCTGGCACCCGCGCGGTACAGTCCCACACAGGGGCGATGGCCGGGGATGATCGGGTTGTAAGCTCGATTTTTCGCGAAGTCGGGGTAATCCGGGCGCGCGATTCTGTTAGTGCGGTGGACGCGACAATTGCATTGGCCACCGGGCGCAAGCCTGCCGGTCGGCGCGTTGCGATCATTTCCGTGACCGGCGGTTTAGGCGTTGAAATGACCGACATGGCCGAAACTGAAGGGTTTGAAGTGCCGGTGTTGGCGGACAAAACCCAAAAGGCTTTGTCCGAATACGTGCCCTATTATGGTTCGGTCACCAATCCGGTTGACCTGACGGGTGTCGTTCTGGCCAACCCATCGTATGTTGGCCGTTGCCTAGAGGCCGTTTGTGACGATCCGGGCATCGACATCGCGATCGCTATTATCACATTCGTTCCAAACCAGACGTTCGTCGAGGCGCTGGCCGAGGCTTACAAAAAGACAAACAAGCCGGTCCTGATAATATGGACAGGGGCGTCCCGCAGCGCGGCGTCGGGTGATGCATTCCGCGAAAACGGTGTGCCGCTTTATGATTCACCAGCGCGGGCGGCTTCTGGTCTTGCGGCGTTGCGCGGTGCAGGAGAAGTCCAATGAGTGCTCGTGACACATTACAAAGCTGGGTAAACGCAGGCCGCAAGGTCGTGCATGAGGCCGACGCAAAAGCGCTGATGGGCGATATGGGTATTCCGGTGCCGGAACGCGACCCGGCAAACGGACCGCTGGTTGTCAAACTTTGCCACGATGACTATCCGCATAAATCCGATCACGGTCTGGTAAAATTGAACGTTTCACCGCAGGATGCACCGGCCATTGCCGCCGAAATGTCGGCGAAAATACCGGACGGTGTGGCTTTGGTTGAAGCGATGGAAAAAAATTCGGTCGTAGAGTGGATTGTTGGTTGCAAGATCGACGCAACTTTCGGCGCCATTGTGTTGGCCGGACCGGGCGGTGTTCTGGTCGAATTGCTCGATGCGGGCGAAATTCGTCTGGCACCGGCGACACCCGGCACGGCGGCGCAAATGCTTGGCACAGGCGCTGGCGCCAAGTTGCTGGCGGGGATGCGTGGTGCTCCGGCAGCCCACAGCGCGGCACTGGCCGATCTGATATCGAAGGTTTCCGTATTCTTCGCGGCGCATTCGGACCTAATTTCAGAAATCGAAATCAACCCGGTAATGGTGCGCGCTGACGGGGCCGGTCTGGTCGCTGCCGATGCGCTGATTATTCTGCGTGAAGACGCAAAAACCTGAAAGGAAATAACATGATCCAAAAACCATTTGGAGAGCTGGAAATCGGTCAGGTGGGTGTATCCATCGGCCGAACAATGACCGAAAGCGATGTAGTGAATTTCTGCATGCTGACCGGCAACTGGCTGGAATTGCATTCAAACATCGAGCACGCCGAGCATTCGCTTTATAAACAGCGTCTGGTGCAGGGCAGCTTGGTGTTTTCCGTTGTCAACGCGATGATCCCTTTTGACAGCTCGATACTGGCGGCCTTTTATGGCTGCGATAAGCTGCGTTTTCTGCGCCCTACTTTCATCAACGATACGGTTTGGGCGCGGGTTGAGATTATCAATCTTAAGGACCACGACGAAAAGCACGGCGTGGTGACGTCTAAACTGGAAGCTATCAACCAGCGCGATGAAACAACGCTGCGTTGTGAATTTAGCCTGCTGATCCGCAAAGAACGGCTGGACCATCCGGGTGAACCAGACAAAGTCCGGGCAGCACGCGACACCGAAAAGGAGAATTCGAAATGAACTTTTTGACACCAGAACAGGAAATGTGGCGCGAGACCGTAAACCGGTTCGTCGATGACCAAATCGGCCGTGAATACATCCGCAAATGCGATATTGATCGCGCCTACCCTTACGAAGCCTACGACAAAGTCGCCAAAGAAGGCTGGCTGGGCATTCTGTTTTCCGAGGAAAACGGTGGTCTTGGTGGTGACATCATGGATTACGCCCTGATGTGTGAGGGGCTGTCAAAGTTCGGCTTTGACTTTGCGACCGGCATCATGGTTGCCACTTTTACTGCGATGAACATCGAAAAATTCGGCACCGACGAACAGAAAGAACGCTATATCGCGCCTTTCCTTAACGGCGATATCAGGTTCTCGATCTCGATCTCTGAACCAGGTGCGGGTTCGGATGCGGCCTCGACCAAAACGCGGGCTAAGCGTGACGGGGATGAATGGGTCGTGAACGGCCAGAAATTGTGGTGTTCGGGCGGTGCGGCGGACAATGCGGTGCTCGCAATGCTGACCCGCACGGATCCGGATGCACCCAAACACAAAGGCCTGTCTGTGTTTCTGATCCCCAATGACACTGAGGGTCTGGATATCCGCAAGCTGCCGACAATGGCACGGCGCGCCACCGGCACGACCGAGATATTTGTGGATGATGCGCGCATTCCTGCCGGTGCACTGATGGGCGAAGAAAACAAGGGTTGGGATATCATCACCGACCACCTTGAATTGGAACGTGTCGCAGTTGCCGCCGCTTACGTTGGCAATGCCCAAACCGCTGTGGACGACGCGCTGCGTTATGCCCATGACCGGGAACAGTTTGGCCAGTCGATTTACAACTTTCAGGTCATCAAGCATATGCTTGCCGACATGCAGACTCAGGTCGATGCAGCCCGGTTGCTAACTTATCGCGCGGCCAATATGGCAGCAGCTAAGACGCCTTGTTTGCGCGAGGTTTCGATGGCCAAATTGTTCGCCTCGGAAACGCTGCAGACGGTTACCCGCAACGGGATGCAAATTCTTGGCGGACACTCGATGCTGCCAGATTCCGACATGGAGCGGTATTTCCGCGAAGGTATGCAAAGCACCATCGGTGGCGGCACATCGCAAATCCAGCGCACGCTGATTGCCAAAACAATGCGCCTTTGAACGCCGTTAGCCGCGCAATATTCAGGAGATACGAATGAAAAATGGACGTGATCCAGTTATCGTTGGCGTGGCCGACGCGGCGCTGGCGGACGGCAAATTTGTCAAGAACGCTTCGGTTCTGGGGCATATGGCGCTGGTCGCCAAAGCTGCCTTGGAAGAGGCAGGTCTTAGCCTGTCGGACGTGGACGGCCTGCTAACGGCGGGCATGTGGGGCGTGCCCGGCCCGGGGCAATTGCCAACGGTTTCTTTGGGCGAATATCTGGGCATCATGCCTATTTTCGTTGATGGCACCAATATCGGCGGGTCCGCGTTTGAGGCCCATGTCGCACATGCCGCAATGGCCTTGGAAAAGGGCTATTGCGAGGTTGCTCTCATCGTCTATGGCTCTGACCAGCGGTCACTACGCAGCCGGGATCTTGGCGGTCGGCCATCAGTTTTGGGCATGCAGCATGAAACCCCTTACG
>JAHRVD010000199.1 GCA_019090845.1 Marinosulfonomonas sp. | reverse complement strand
GAGCCAGAGCCAGAGCCAGAGCCAGAGCCAGAGCCAGAGCCAGAGCCAGAGCCAGAGCCAGAGCCAGAGCCAGAGCCAGAATTGCCGCCGCTTGAAGAACCGGTTCCGACACCCGTGGAAAAACCCGTACCTGCCGATCCCGCACCGGAACCGGCACCGCTTGAGGAACCCGTGGTTACGGAACCCATGGCCGATCCTGCGCCACTTGAGGACCCGACAATTTCCGATCCGGTGGCCGATCCGACGCCGGTCGAAATTCCACCTGCTGCGGTGTCTGCCGCGTCTGTTGCACAGGATGCAGCGCCAAAAGAACCGGGCGGCAACAAAAGCAAGCCGGGGATTTTTGGCCGAATTCTGGGCCGACGCGAGAAGAAAACCGTTCTTCGTCGTGAGCTTGATGACGATATGCTTGAAAGCCTCGAAGAGCTTTTGATCACCACCGACATGGGGGTCGACACGGCGTTGCGGGTGACTGCCAATATGGCCGAAGGTCGGTTTGGCAAGAAGCTCTCGACACAAGAAATCAAATCTCTTCTGGCCGCCGAGATCACCCGGATCATGGAACCTGTGGCCCGGCCAATGCCGCTATACCCGAAAAAACCGCAGGTGGTGCTGGTTGTTGGCGTGAACGGGTCAGGCAAAACCACGACTATCGGCAAGCTCGCCAGCCAGTTCAAAGCCGCAGGCAAGAACGTTGTGATTGCTGCAGGCGATACCTTTCGCGCAGCGGCCGTCGAACAGCTTCAGGTTTGGGGCGAGCGCGCAGGCGTGCCGGTGCTGACTGCGCCCGAAGGATCAGACCCTGCGTCGCTGGCATATGATGCAATGGAGCAGGCGCGCCGAGACGGGGCGGACCTTTTGATGATCGACACCGCCGGGCGTTTGCAAAACCGTGCTGATCTGATGGAAGAACTGTCCAAAATCGTCCGTGTCATCCGCAAACAGGATGAAACAGCGCCCCATAACACCTTGTTGGTGTTGGATGCGACAACCGGGCAGAATGCGCTTAATCAGGTCGAAGTTTTTCGCGATATTTCCGATGTTTCGGGGTTGGTGATGACCAAGCTTGATGGCACTGCCAAGGGGGGCGTGCTTGTGGCGCTGGCCGATAAATTCGGCCTGCCGATCCACGCGATTGGTGTCGGTGAGCAGATCGACGACCTTGCGCCGTTTGATCCGGAAGACTTCGCGATGGCCCTGACGGGCGCGGAAAACTGAAGGTGTCCCTGATAATATGAGCGACTGGTTCGTTTCCATCGAAGGCACCGAGTTTGGCCATCAGGTTGCCGTTACACTGGCCCTGTCCGCCGCTGTTCTGCACGCTTTTTTCGGAGTGCTTCAAAAGGGACGCCACGATCCATGGCTGACCCGTGGGGCCGTCGATTTTAGCTATAGCATCATGGCCGCGCCCTTTGCGCTGTTCGTTCTGCCATGGCCCGAGCCGCATATGTGGGGCATCTTCGCGATCGCGATTGTCATCCACATCGTCTATAAATGTGCGCAGGCGTCGGCATATTCGATGGGTTCATTTACCGTGGTCTATCCGGTCGTTCGCGGTTCCAGCCCGGTTTTTGCGGCACTTGGGGCCTATATTCTGTTTGGCGAAGTTTTTAACTTTACCCAATGGATCGGTGTTGGCTCGTTGGTGGGCGGGATATTTGGGTTGGCCGCTTACAATCTGCGCCACATCCGGGTGGACCGGGAAACATTGGTTCCGGCGATGTGGATGGCGGTGATGAGCGGCGCGATGGTGGCCGCTTATACCACATGGGATGCATATGGAATTCGCGCCACAGCAAATCCGTTTACCTTTCTTGCATGGTTTTTCTTCCTTGACGGACCTTTGATGTCGATTGTCGCAACTCTGCGCTGGCGGGCAATGTCAGAGCCGCCCGCTGTTGGCCCGCTGTTGGCGCGTGGCGTGCTGGGCGGGATCATCGCTTATCTCAGCTTTGGCTCGATCCTGCTGGCAACGCGCATCGACAATGTCGGGCAGGCGGCTGTGTTGCGCGAAACATCGACGGTGTTTGCTGCACTTTTCGGCTGGCTGATCCTGAAAGAACGCGTCGGACCACGCCGACTGTTGCTTATTTCATTGATCGCGCTTGGGGCTGTGATAGTTGAGATGGGCGCGTAACAGGGGGCATCATGGCCGAGCAAAAAATAAACCCGATCACCAAACTGGTGCTGGAGCTGGCACCAATTGTGGTGTTCTTTGCGCTTTATATCCGGCTGCGCGACCGCACCTTTGATATCGGCGGCACCGAATATTCCGGCTTTATTCTGGTCACTGCAATCTTCATTCCGCTGATCGCTATTACCACGTTTATCCTTTACCGGTTGACCGGAAAAGTCGCCAAAATGCAGATCATGACGCTGATTTTGGTGGTTATTTTCGGCGGTTTGACGATCTATTTCAACGACGAACGCTTTTTCAAAATGAAGCCGACGATGATCTATCTGCTGTTTGGCGGCACGCTGGGTTTCGGGTTGTTGCGGGGCGAAAGCTATCTGAAATACGTGATGGAGGAGGTCATGCCACTGGAAGTCGAAGGCTGGATGAAGCTGACGCAGCGGATCACGGCGTTTTTCTTTGGGCTTGCGATCGCAAATGAGGTGATCTGGCGCACCATGTCCACCGATGCATGGGTGAATTTCAAGACGTTCGGGCTGACCGGGGCGGTATTCGTGTTCTTCATGACCCAAAGTGGGTTGCTGACGAAATATGCGATCACCAAGGACGACGAAGAAAAGGGCTGAAGTGCCAGGTTAACCTTTCAGGCCGAACATGTTTTTCTGCGCCTCTTTTTCTGCCCTTGCATTGCGCTTTTTGTCGCGCAGTTCAGCGGCCACGGCACGGCCATTTTTGACGCCATCCCGCGCGCCAAGTTCATCCAGCCAACGCGCCATATTGGGTTTGTCATCCAGCGTCTGCTGCTGCCCCTCCCAAAGCGAGGCCCAACCCCAGATCGCCATATCGGCAATCGAATAATAGTTCCCCGCGACGTAAGCGTGTTTTCCCAATTGCGTATCCAGCACCCGGTAAAGCCGTCCGGTTTCATTGCGATACCTGTCCTTGGCATAGGGCAGATCATTTGGCGGCGTCATTCTTGGCGCGTATTTAAGAAAATGATGCGCCTGTCCGGCCATTGGCCCCAGCCCCCCCATCTGCCACATTAACCATTCATCCACGGCAATCCGCTCGCGTTCGGTTTGGCCATAAAACCTGCCGGTCTTTCGGGCCAGATATTGCAGGATCGCGCCACTTTCAAAAATCGAAATCGGTGCTCCATCGGGCCCCTCCGGGTCGATGATCGCGGGCATCCGGTTGTTGGGTGCGAGTGCCAGAAAATCCGGCTTGAATTGGTCGCCTTTGCCGATGTCAATCAGGTTGACATTGTAGGGCAGGCCCATTTCTTCGAGTGCGATGGTGATTTTCCAGCCGTTTGGCGTGGGCCAGTAGAACAGTTCGATGGGCGCGGGCATTGGTTTCTCCTGTTGTTGCCAATCAGGATGGGGGTTTGTGAGCAAAGGGCAAGGGCTATTTGGTTTGCTCCTGTTGCACGCGATGTTGGTTGACCTGTCAGTTCAACGGCGCTATCCCCAGCGTCGTGGCGATTTGTTCACCCGATTGCGGGCCACGTTAAATATTCCGCTAAAGAGGTCAGGGACGTTTGCGACCCTCGACGCTCTTTCAGGCGGTGAGGGTTTTTTTATGCGCTGGAGGCGTGAAATGGCAGACGATTGGAAAACACGGACAAAGCTGGTTCATTCGGGTGTGCGCCGCAGCCAGTATGGCGAGGTGTCAGAAGCAATATTTCTGACGCAGGGTTTTGTTTACGAAACGGCCGAAGACGCCGAGGCGCGGTTCCTTGAGGCCGGGGACGACGAGTTTATCTATGCTCGCTACGGCAACCCGACCGTGCGCATGTTCGAAGAACGCATCGCTGCCCTTGAGGGGGCCGAGGATGCTTTTGCAACTGCGTCCGGCATGGCGGCGGTCAACGCTGCACTGATGTCGGTGCTGTCGGCGGGCGATCACGTTGTTTCGTCGCGCGCTTTGTTTGGCTCCTGCCTGTTCATTCTGGAAGATGTGCTGCGCCGTTTCGGCGTCGAAGTGACGTTCGTCGATGGCCGTGATCTGGACGAATGGGAAAGTGCCATTCGCCCCGATACAAAGGCTGTGTTCCTTGAATCAATTAGCAACCCGACGCTGGAAATCATTGACCTTAAAGCGGTTTGTGAGATTTCCCACAAGGTCGGTGCGCTGGTGATCTGTGACAATGCTTTTGCCACGCCGATCTATTCCTATGCGCTGGAATGCGGTGTTGATCTGGTGGTTTATTCCACCACCAAACATGTCGACGGGCAGGGGCGCTGCCTTGGCGGTGTCGTGCTGGGAAGCAAAGAGCTGATCCGGAAAAAGGTGGAGCCATACCTGAAACATTCCGGTGGCGCGATGAGCCCGTTCAACGCCTGGGTGATGCTGAAATCGCTGGAGACGCTGGATTTGCGGGTGCGCGCACAAACGGCGACGGCGACGGCAATGACCACCGCGCTGGAAGGCCATCCAAAGTTAAAAAGGGTGCTCTATCCGCATGGCGATACCCACCCGCAAGTTGCGCTTGGAAAATCGCAAATGGAAGAAGGCGGCACGGTGATCGCTATCGACATCGACGGCGACAAGGATGCCTGCTTTCGCTTTATCAACGCGTTGAAAATATTTATTATTTCCAACAATTTTGCTGACGCAAAAAGCATTGTTACGCATCCGGCGACCACCACGCATCAACGCCTGCCTGATGACCAGAAGGTCGAACTTGGGATCACGCCGGGGCTTGTTCGGGTGTCCTGTGGGTTGGAAGACGCCGACGATCTTATCGGCGATATTCTGGGCGCTCTGGATGCGATCTGACACTGGATTTGGATAAGCAGGTAATCTGCCCTACATTGGGGTAGCGGACAGTATCAGGGGTGCCCGATGAATATCCATTCGACCGACGCCAATAATCAACCCGACGCCGATGAGGCAAAAGCAGCACTTGCTGTCCTCAAGGCGTGGGCAGCGGCTGCGACAGCCACCGAGGTGGCCGAGCTGAACCCACAGATTGCCCGTCTTCTGCCAGGCCAAGAGGTGTCCAATTACCCTGCGCTGGCCCGTGCCTATCCTGAAGAGTTTGAAATCGATGAGGCGTATCGCGCAACACTGCCTGATCTGCAAAACGGTCCGGCGAGCCTGATTAAAGGTGCTCGGCGCCATATCCAGCATGTGGGCATCTCTAAT
>JAHRVD010000198.1 GCA_019090845.1 Marinosulfonomonas sp. | reverse complement strand
TTGCGAATTGACTGGAAAAGGCCCGATGTCTGGCAACAATGTCAGCCACGCCAAAAACCGTACCCGCCGCCGGTTCCTGCCGAACCTGAACGATGCATCCCTGATGTCCGAGACATTGGGGCGCACGTTCAAGATGCGCATTTCCGCTTCGGCGTTGCGCACGGTAGACCACCGCGGTGGTCTGGATGCATTCCTTGCCAAAGCCAAAGACGAAGAGCTGTCGGCAAATGCGCTAAAGATTAAGAAAGACATAGCCAAAGCGCAAGCCGCTTCCTGAGCTTTCTTTCTATTTCCTGAATACCATCAGGCCCTGCCACCCGGCGGGGCTTTTTGTTTTTCTTGCGGAATAACTCCAAAACTCAAAATCCGTGATCACAACATCTGAATTGTGTGATCACAAACCTAAACCTCAAGTATCGTTGATCCGGTTGTCTTTCGGGCCTCCAGCGCATCATGTGCTGCCGCGACCTGATCCAGCGGGAACCGCTGACCAATGCGGATTTTGACATCTCCCGAAGTAACTTTGGCAAACAGGTTTTGCGCCATTTCCTGACATGCCTGTTGTTCAGCCATATGCACAAACAGAGTAGGGCGGGTAACCTTGAGCGATCCCCTGGACGCCAACATGCTCAGACTAAACGGCTCTACATGACCCGACGCATTGCCAAACGAAATCATCATACCCAATGGACGCAAACAATCGAGCGACGCCTCGAACGTATCCTTGCCGATAGAGTCCATCACGACATCAACACCTTTACCGCCGGTCAGTTCACGAACCCGCGCCCTGAAGTCTTCAGTCGCATAATTGATGCAGTGCGTGGCCCCGTGGTCCAGCGCCAACTGGCATTTTTCATCGGTGCCTGCGGTGCCTATAAGAGTGATCCCTTCTGAGCGCGCCCACTGGCAGGCAATCAGGCCAACACCACCCGCGGCGGCATGAAACAGCACGGTATCGCCCGCCGCAATCGGCGTGGTGCGCCCAAACAGATATTGCACTGTCAGGCCCTTTAACATCATCGCCGCCCCTTCCGCCAACGAAATGCTATCGGGCAATGGGCAAACCTGAGCCGCCGCCAGCACGCGCATATCCGTGTAGGCCCCAGGAGTCATAGAAGCATAAGCAACCCGATCACCAATGCCGATATGGTCAACGCCTTCGCCAACCGCATCGACAGTACCGGCCGCCTCAAGCCCCAGCGGGCTTGGCAAATCCAGCGCATAAAGCCCGGTACGCTGATAGACGTCGATAAAGTTCAGGCCACAAAACTTTTGCGCAACCCGCACCTGTCCGGGTCCCGGCTCTCCTGCGGGCCGCTCAACGATCTTCATTTGGTCCGTGCCGCCGAACGCCTCAATTATAACGGTTTTCGCACACATCTCTCTGTCTCCCGTCTGCCAGTTGCGGCGGAAATCCACTCCGCCGGGGTTACCAGACAATTTGTCGCTTTTAAATTTGCGGGCGCAACCCATAATTACAGTGGGCAGTAGCAAAGTAAGGACAACTCCAGATGAAAATCTCCAGTTTTTTCACCGCCACATTGGTTTCGATGACACTTGCGGCACCAGCCCTTGCCGATGTGATGATCCACGACGCTTATGTTCGAACTTCCGGTCCGACCGCGCGCACAGGTGCGGCATTCATGGAAATTGTGAATGACACTGGCCATGCGGATCGGCTGATCGCGGCGACGTCGGACGTAGCGGCAAAAGTCGAGTTGCATACCCACATCAAGACATCCGACGGTGTTATGCAAATGCGCCGGGTCGAAAACGGTTTTGCCGTTGCTGCCGGTGAAACCCATCTTTTACAACGCGGTGGCGATCATGTCATGTTTATGGGGCTGACCCAAAGCCTGGCTCAGGGCGATCTTGTCGAGGTGACACTTACCTTCGAGGTGGCCGGCGACATCATCGTGCAGATACCGGTCGATCTTAAGCGCTAGAGCTTCGCATAGCTACGGCGCACATGCGCGCTATGGCCATTGTTGGCCGTAGCGCGCCATTGTGTTACGTTCGGGCGATGTAGCTTTTTTGTTGAAAGGGTTCATTGCATGAAAACGCCATGGCATCTTTGGCTCGTCGGCATTGTAACGCTATTTTGGAACGCTGGCGGCGCGTTTGATTACACCATGACCCAGACCCGCAACGAAAATTACATGAGCAAATTCACACCCGAACAGCTTGAGTATTTCTATGGGTTTCCCACTTGGGTCGTGACGGTTTGGGCAATCGCCGTCTGGGCCGCTGTTCTGGGTTCTGTGTTGTTGTTGATGCGCAACCGTCTGGCAATCTGGGCTTTCACCGTATCATTGCTAGGGATGGCCGCGAATATGGTATGGAGCTTTGCTCTGTCGGGCACCTCGATGACAAAAGCGATGGGACCGGAAGCAACGTGGTTTTCTGCTGCCATTGCGCTCGTCGCCATTGCTCTTTTGTGGTATGCGCGGCACATGAAAATCCGTGGCGTTTTGCGCTAGATTTGCACGGCAGGCATTAGTTGCAAAACTCCAACGCAGTTTGACCAAACTCTTTGTATCGCTCCCAAAAACGTTCATGGGCCCGCCGGTCGGATTGGCGAATTTCCTGTGCTTTATGCGGATCACCAAAAAACGAAGAGGCCAGTTTTTGGTCGGCGCCGGAAAGCGTCAGGTTTGCCACATCCTGAATACAGCCGCAAAGTGCGCGACTTGCCGCGTCACGACCCGACTGAACACAGGCCTGTTCGATTTTGTCGGCACGCACACCCGTAGAACAAGCACACAACAAAAGAACCGCAAGGCTGATGTTCTTCAAAAGACTGCTGCACGCGCCTGAGGGCATTGGCATATTCTGATGTCCCTGGTTTCTATTTCGCCCTTTCAGACTGCCAGAGCCCGACGGTCAGTTCAATTCACAAAAATTGTCATCACGGCTTATCTGGCGTGGATCATATGGTAGACATCCTTTGTTTGGTCCCTACAGAAGAGAAACGAAATGCCGGCACGGGCACATATCTGGTTGTTCCCTGCGGTCCTGATCGTGGGGCTTATCACCGGATTGCGCTTAATCGCTCTCTTTTATTCGCAAGCCGATATTTTCGCCCAAGAGGCGCAATATTGGCTGTTGGGCCAGCGGCTTGAGTTTGGCTATTATTCCGAACCACCCCTGCTTGCTTGGGTTATCCGAGCAACAACCGATCTGGCGGCAAGCAACACACCCTTCTGGGTCCGGCTTCCCGCCCCGGTATTTCACGCGCTGACCGCGCTGATACTGGCAGCAGTTGCTGGCAGGTTGCATGATGCACGCGCAGCGATCTGGACCGCCGTGACATATCTTACAATACCACTGGTTAGCGTGGGCAGCATAATTATTTCCAGCGAAGCGGTCATGGCGCCATTTATTGCGATGGGATTGCTGTTCTATCTGCGGCTCACCGACAGCGGCCACCTTAGCGATGCTTTGCTGGCGGGTCTGTCGATCGGGTTGGCGGTAATGGCTAACTATACGGGAGTTTATTTTCTGTTGTGCGTGGTGCTCACAACGGCATTCGCGCCTCGGTTTCGCATCTCTGCGCCAAATGCGATCGCATCTCTATTTATATTCGCACTGGTCGTTTCGCCTAATATCTATTGGACTCTGGCCAACGATATTAACTTCGTCGGCCGGACGTTGAATATTGCAAATTGGGGCGGCAACGGCCAAAGTAATATGCCAATAAATTTCGTTGATCTGGGTGAATTCCTTTTGTCCCAGTTTTTCGCGATCGGACCGTTCATATTTGCCACGCTGATATTTTTGCCGTTTGCCAAACGCAAAACGAGACCAGCCGGATTGTTGCTGTTCGCGCTGCCAATCATCGCGCTGGCCTGTTTTCAGGCGCTCTTATCACGAGCCACAGTTAATCTGGCCTTTGCGGCTTATCCGGCCGTAAGCCTTGTCGCAGTAATCTGGCTGATTGAGGCAAAAGCGCGTTGGCTTTGGATGTCTCTTCTGGTCAATGGGGCGGCCGCCATCGGCATTGGGTTTTTGGCAACGCAGGCCGAAAGCCTGTATCTGGGTCGCGACCAGCCGATTTTGGCGCAGTATCTTGGACGAGATGAGATTAGCCGCGAAATTCTGGAGCTCGCCGACACCTATCCGGGCGCAGCAATCGTCTCTGACGACGATGCAATATTGGCGGACCTGTTTCTGACCCGACAGGATCGGAATGTTCTTATCTTGTCGGCGCAACCGATCGAGCGATCCATGAACTACTATCAGCGTGCCTATCCGCTAAAACCACATTCTGCCCCGGTTGCGCTGTTTGTAACCACACAGCAACAAGTAAGCTGCACAACCGGTTCATCGCGCGAAATTGCAAAGATCGATACCGACCAAACGGCATATGCCGGCGACACTCTCAGGATTTTCAGAGTGTCGGGGGCCTGCCTGCGCGATCTGAATTAACGCATCCTGAAATACCTTCATATTCTCGGATAGATCAGGGTGGTCACTACCTTCCTGATGGCAAAATGCTCGCCTTCGAATCAGATGTTTATTGCCTTGCCGTCAACGGTTCGCCAAATTTTCGATTACTTCAGCGCATCATGAAACAATCTTGGCGTTTTGTCATACTCTCCCATTTTTTTGCAGATTGCCGATTTTGGATAGGCGGCCCAGAGTCTAGTCTGTGGGAAACCCAACGTAACTATTTAAAAATAAACGTTTATTCCAGATCGTCGTCTTCAGAATAACAACTTCCACCTAGAGCAAATTCGAAAAAGTCGACAATCTGTTTCAATCATCGCCATTTATTTGCCGATTAGCCGCCATATTCTGGCCATGGTTCAAAAAAGACGCCGAGTGGGTGTTTGGACCGATTATTGGGTAACAGTTTTGGGGGTTCACAATGGTGGTCCGTGTTTTAAAGAGCGCTATCGCGCTTTCTGCTTTTTCAATCATAAGTGCATGCGCAACCGCGCCTGATGTCACCCGCGCTACAGTATGGGGCGCCATCGGCGACAAGCGAGCCATCACCAGCATCGCACGCGAATTTGTGCGCGACACGCCTTACGTGGTGCATTTCGCATTTAACAAAAGCACTTTGGATGCAAAGGCGCGTGCAGAACTTGATGTGCAAGCGCGCTGGATCATGCAGCACCCGGCGGTACGATTTAGTGTCTACGGACACACCGATAAGGTGGGCACCAATACCTACAACAAGGATCTGGGTCGCGCCCGTGCCGAAGCGGTTATCGCGTATTTGCTCAGCCGCGGCGTCAGCCTTGCTCAACTGGAATTAAAAGTTTCCATGGGTGAAGACGCTCCGATTATCGACGTGGATACGGCAGAGGAAATTAACCGCCGCGCCACGACCTATGTTGCCGGTTTGACACAAGTTGCCTCAGCCGAGGATGAATCCGACGAACGTGACCCGGAGCTACCGGAAGAAGAAGAGCCGGAACAAGAAAAGCCGGAGCATGAAGAAGAGCCGGAACAAGAAGGTGAACCCGAGCATGATGGCGAACCTGAGCATGACGAAGAGCCGGAAAAGGACCCGGAAACCGAATTCAAGGGCTACTGAAGTAAGTCGCCCAAATTAATGACGATTGATAAACACCGGCGCCGCGCTTTGTACGCGGCGCCATTCGTTTTTCCAATTTTGTTGGGAATTGCATTGATGCTTCAATTCTAGGAGTAATTTTGGGGGCCTGTTGCCAATTTTGGATCGCCAGAAAGCCAGATGACGCCAATTTGGCCTGCACTTGATCAAAATGGCTTAAGGTTCTTTGCGGTGTTGGCTCGCCCACCTTGACCCTCTAGCCAACGGCGTTCATATCCCAATCCCATGACAGACCTAGATCACATCCGCAATTTTTCGATTGTCGCTCATATCGACCACGGAAAATCCACGCTGGCCGACAGGCTGATCCAATTGACCGGCACTGTTGCTGAACGCGACATGCAGGCGCAGATCCTTGACAGCATGGATATCGAGCGTGAGCGCGGCATCACGATCAAAGCCAACTCGGTTCGGATCGAATACCCGGCCAAGGATGGGCAGACCTATATCCTCAACCTCATCGACACCCCCGGCCATGTGGATTTCGCCTATGAGGTCAGCCGTTCCATGCGCGCGGTCGAAGGTTCGCTGCTGGTTGTGGACGCCACCCAAGGGGTCGAAGCGCAGACACTGGCCAATGTCTATCAGGCGATTGATGCCGACCATGAGATTGTGCCAATCCTGAACAAGATCGACCTGCCCGCTTCCGAACCCGAAAAGGTCTGTGAACAGATCGAGGATGTTATCGGCATCGACGCTTCGGACGCAGTGCCTGTCAGCGCCAAAACCGGCGTCGGCATCCCGGACGTGCTGGAAGCAATCGTCACCCGCCTGCCCGCCCCCAAGGGGACCCGTGACGCGCCGCTAAAGGCGATGCTGGTGGACAGCTGGTATGATTCCTACCTTGGCGTCGTAGTGATGATCCGCGTCATGGATGGCGTGATCAAAAAGGGCGACCGGATCAAGATGATGCAAACCAACGCGGTTTACGGCGTCGACAAGCTGGCCGTTCTGAAACCCGAAATGCAGGACATCAAAGAACTTGGCCCCGGCGAGATCGGCGTTTTCACCGCCTCAATCAAGCAGGTCCGCGACACGCGGGTTGGCGACACGATCACATCCGAAAAATCCGGCACCGATGCGCCCCTGCCCGGCTTTAAGCCAGCACAACCGGTCGTCTTTTGCGGCCTTTTCCCTGTGGACAACGCCGAATTCGAAGATCTGCGCGACGCGATCGACAAACTGGCCCTGAACGACGCATCCTTTAGCTTTGAGATGGAAACAAGTGCGGCCCTTGGCTTTGGCTTTCGCTGCGGCTTTCTGGGCTTGCTGCATCTTGAGGTGATCCGCGACCGCCTTGAACGCGAATACGATATCGACCTGATTACCACGGCGCCCAGCGTGATCTACCAGATCCACATGCGCGATGGTTCCGTGGTTGAAATGCACAACCCTGCCGATATGCCCGACCCCACCGTGATCGACCATATTGAAGAGCCGCGCATCATGGCCACCATCCTTGTGCCGGATGAGATTCTGGGTGATGTGCTGAAACTGTGCCAGGATCGGCGCGGCATCCAGCAAGACCTGACCTATGCCGGTTCCCGCGCGATGGTGGTCTATGATCTGCCCCTGAACGAAGTGGTGTTTGACTTTTACGACCGGCTGAAAAGCGTGACCAAGGGCTATGCGTCGTTTGATTACCAGATGCACGGCTATCGCCAGGATTTCCTGGTTAAAATGCAAATTCTGGTGAATGACGAGCCTGTGGATGCGTTATCGACAATGGTGCATCGGGATCGGGCCGAAATGCGGGGCCGCGCCATGGTTGAAAAACTGAAAGAGCTGATCCCGCAACACATGTTCAAAATCCCGATCCAAGCCGCCATTGGCGGGCGTATTATTGCGCGTGAAACCCTGTCAGC
>JAHRVD010000197.1 GCA_019090845.1 Marinosulfonomonas sp. | reverse complement strand
CGCACAGCAGGGCGCACGCCATGAGTTATTCAACCATCGCCATCTGGACGATCATCATTGCCATCGGCATCGGGACATATCTGATCCGGTTTTCGTTTATTGGCACCATCGGGCGGGCGCGCCTGCCGGTCTGGGCGATGCGTCTGTTGCGCTACACGCCGGTCGCCGTCATTCCCGGATTGATCGCGCCAATGGTATTGTGGCCAACCGCCACAGGCGGAGAGCCAGACCCTGCGCGAATTGCTGCTGCCTTTGTTGCCGCTTTGTTGGGAATTATGACCAAGAACGTGATCGTCGCAGTCCTTGGTGGCGCGGCGACACTGTATCTGATGCTCTATCTGATTGGCTAAACTTTAGATGCCGTAGGCAATAATAAACCCGGAATTATCACTGGAATCATTATCGTAAACAACTTGGGTCGTCACGCCAGGCAGTTGGGCAAACGCCTCGGACGCCTGCTTTGGAAACCATGTTTTTTGAATAGATTCAAAGCCGGGAAGCCTTTGCAATATCCCTGTCAGCTGGATCGAACATTGCGCTTTTGGAACCGCACCATTTGTCATGATTTCGTTCAGAGCCAGGCGGGCAACTTCCTCGGACACGACAATTTTCTGAATGACCGTGTGATGCGTGGTGCGGGAATGATAATCAACGTAGAAATCCACCGCCGGTTCAGTCATTCCGAAATGCACATCATTTCGTTCCGGCAGGTGTGGATGATACCATGTGCCCGCCGGATCAAAGATCGCACGTTGTGATGCGTTAACCATCAGGGCGGAATGCGCGCCAGCGCCGGTTTTGTTATTGATGACGGTGAATAATGTCAGTGTTGGTGGGCCATCATGCTGGTAGGTCGCTTGCGCGACCTGAGCGTCCGGTGCCCATTTTGGTTCCGCCGGCCCGCCGCATGCTGTCAATAATATGGCCGCTAATAAAACGGCGAAAACCCGCAGACCAGATTCCATTTTCAATCGCTTCAACCGCCAACAATTGCAAGAAAGATCAGGAATACAATTATGAAAACGATGCTCCAGGCCACCGCCTTGTTGAAGCCAGAAAATGTCTTTTTCTGACTCGAGATATCCATCGATCCATGTTCATGTTTAGCCATTATCAGTCGTCCCTTTTTCTTCCGTTTCGTCGCATTTAGCTGATTCCGACAGCCGTGTCACGGCCCATGGACCTGCATGAGTGTTACAGTTACTTGTCTTCCAGATCGGCAGCCAGCCGAAACCCAATTCGTTTGGGGGCCTTCTCGGGCAGACTTTTGGGAAGGGCGCGCAGCGTTACACCAAGTTGGGTGACATGCTGAATAAGCTGCGTCTTGGCACCAAATTCATCGGTGCCGTAGAAAGTTACGATATCGGGGTCGAAAAAACCGATCCCCTCGATCCGCAATACGCCGGCATCGCCACCGGCGAATCCGACGGCAATCTCATGTTCGTTGTCCAACTGCTCTTCGAAATTCTGAATATACAGGATCAAACGTTCATAGGCCCACTCGGCCGGGCTTTTCTGCTCAACCGATTTTTTCACGACAGAATCTGGCAGCGGCTTTTGTTCAGCCGTCGCTGGTGCGTCCGGATCGGCATGCACTACTCTGGCGCAAGGGATCGCCTGGGCTTCATGCGCTTCGACCGTTGTTTGTATTTTATCTTCAATCATCAATGCTTCCTCTGCCACAGCCATGCGCCATCTTCACGCAATACACGGGTTGCAGCATCTGATTTCCACAGATGGTTTACATGTGCCATTGCCTCGACCAAAGCCATCCCAAACACGCTTTCGCTGATCGAACGTTTGAACAACGGCGTGAAACACTCGACTGCGGTCTTTGGCTGCTCGATATGTTCGGCCAACCGCTCTAACGCGCCGTGGTGATTGTCCATCAGTTGGAACATGCGCTTTGGCAGGCCGGTATAGGGTAGTTTATGCCCCGGCAAAACAAGTTGATCCGGCGTCGCAAATTGGGAAAGGTATTCGCAGGATTCCAGCCATTCATGCACCGGGTCTGCGTCCGGTTCAGTCGCATACACGCCCAGGTTTGGTGAAATGGATGGCAATAGCTGGTCGCCCCCCAAAACAATTTTGCCGTCTGTTGACCAAAAGGTTGCATGTTCTGGCGCGTGGCCATTTCCGATCCGAACGATCCATTCACGACCGCCGATGGTGATTACATCATCGGCCTTAATGCGGGTGTAGCCCAAAGGCAGTTGCGAAACGACATCGGCAAAATTGAACGGACGCTCTGTCGCACGCTGTTCCAACGTAGCTGCATCCAACCCGGCGCCGCGCCAGAAATTCAACAATTCTTTTGGTGGTGTGATCTGATTGTCCAGCGTCATCATCCGCGCCATTAACCAGGCGGTCCGGGTTGTCACCAGCTCGGCACCAATCTCGGACTGAAACCACCCTGCCAGCCCTATATGATCGGGATGGTGGTGCGTAACGATCAGGCGGGAAACGGGTTTTCCGCGAAGCGGACCATCCAGTGCAGCCCGCCAGGCGGCCCGGGTTTTTTTGTTGTCAAAGCCGGTATCAATCACCGTCCAGCTATCACCGTCGTCCAGCGCAAATACATTGACATGATCAAGCGCCATCGGCAGCTCAAACCGAAGCCAAAGAATTCCTTCGCTGATCTGGATGGCTTGGCCTGGCTCTGGCGGCACTTCCAGCGGATAGCGGATCATTCCGTTGCTCATCTCATTCATACGCTCAGATCCTCGGGGGATATTGCCATCAGATCTTCGCCGCCTTGCTGTACCTGTGCCAGCAGGCTGACATGTTCGGGCAACAATCTGGTGATGTAAAACCGCGCCATCCTTGCCCGACCACTGCCGGGTCCTTCCACCACTGCTGATTTCAGATGAGCAGCCCCACCAATAACCCGCGCAAATGCCCGCAGGAAAGGAACCGCCCCGGCGAACCTGTTATTCAGATTGGACTGCTGGACAAGCCATTCTGTTGTTTCACGCAAACTCTCGGCCGAGGTCCAGACCTTAGCTGCAATATCCGGGAAATCTGTGCGCGCGGCCTCGGCGATGGTTTCGACCTCATCCAAAATCCGATAGGCGGCTTCGCCACCGTCTGCCAGTTTGCGTGCAACCAGATCCATTGCCTGAATTCCATTGGTGCCTTCGTAAATCGTGGTCACACACACATCGCGGGAAAATTGAGCTGCACCGGTTTCTTCGATATAGCCCATGCCGCCGTGAACCTGCACACCCAGATGGGCTACTTCGCACCCCACATCGGTTCCGAACGCTTTCGCGATTGGCGTCAGAAACTCTGCCCGCGCGCGCCAGGCATCCTGACCCGTCGCTTCCGCCATGTCGATTGCAACGGCGCAGGCCAATACAATCGTGCGAGCTGCGAAAATGTCTGCTTTCATTGTCGCCAGCATCCGGCGAACATCTGCATGGCCGATAATGGTTTCTTCGCCGCCAGCGGTCTTTCCTTGTTGGCGTTCCATCGCATATGCAAGCGCCTGCTGGTATGCGCCTTCAGCCTGACCGAGCCCCTGCACGCCGACGCCAAGACGGGCATTGTTCATCATCGTAAACATGGCTTTCATGCCGGCGTGAGGATCCCCAACCAGCCACCCGGTAGCGTGGTCAAATTCCATCACCGCAGTTGGCGAGCCATGCTGGCCCATCTTTTTTTCCAGACTGGCAACACGCAGCGTATTCGCCTTGCCCGGATTGCCATCCCCATCAGGTATGAATTTCGGAACCATGAACAGGCTGATACCCTTGGTTCCGGGACCGCCATCGGGCAGGCGCGCCAGAACCAAATGGCAGACGTTCGCGGTGAAATCATTGTCGGCCCAGCTAATGAAAACCTTTTGGCCGGTAACCGCATATGTTCCGTCGTCGTTTGGCTCGGCTCTGGTGCGCAATGCACCAACATCGGACCCGGCTTGCGGTTCAGTCAGGTTCATTGTCCCGCACCAGTCACCGCTGACTAATTTGGGCAAGTATAGCGCTCGAATTTCATCAGATGCGTGATGGCTGAGCGCATCAATCTGGCCCTGAGACATCAAAGGATTCAGATGTAAAGACAGGCAGGCCGACGACATCATATCGTTTACGACCGTTCCAACCGTGTGTGGCAGGCCCATTCCACCATAATCCGGGCTGGCAGAAATACCGATCCAGCCGCCTTCGGCCATGGCACGATACCCGTCTGCATACCCCGGCGAAGTGCGCACAATTCCATTTTCAAGAACCGCTCCCTGTTCATCGCCGTTGCGCCGCAACGGGGATAGCACTTCTTCACTCAATCGCGCAGCTTCGTTTACTATCGCGCCGACGACATCCGGTGTTGCATCGGCGAATTTCGATGTTTCCGTAACGGTCTGAAAACCAACGATATGGTCGAGCAGGAACTGAAAATCTGTTACAGGTGCACGATAAGGCATTCTGGGCTCCAGGGATTGCGGCTTGGCATTGCGCCCACCGATAGGTAATTGTTGCTGTTCATTATCAGGAAGTTATCCGATAGGTCACTACCTACAATAGGAACGCAGCGTAGTAAAATGCCTGATAGCAAAACAGAAATTCTGGGCGGAGACGTCAAAAGCCTTGAGCATGCCGCGTCTATGTTGCGTGCAGGCCAGTTGGTGGCCTTCCCATCCGAGACTGTCTATGGCCTTGGTGCCGATGCCTGCAATGATACTGCGGTCGCCAGCATTTTTGCTGCCAAACAGCGTCCAAGTTTCAATCCGCTGATCGTGCATGTGGCAACACTGGAAATGGCCAAATGCATCGCTGAATTCAGCGAAGACGCTGAAACGCTGGCCAGGCGTTTCTGGCCCGGTCCCTTGACGCTTGTGCTGCCGTTGCGCGACCACACGGGCATTTCGCCTTTGGTCAGCGCCGGATTGTCGTCGATCGCAATTCGGATACCCGCCCACCCGGTTGCGCGCGAACTTTTGGCAGTTTTCGACGGGCCGGTGGCTGGACCTTCTGCCAACCCTTCCGGCAAATTAAGCCCGACCCAAGTAGAGCATGTATTGGAAGGGCTCGCCGGAAAGATCGCAGCAGTGATCGACGCTGGCCCCTGTGCGGTTGGCTTGGAATCCACCATCGTTGGCTTTCAGCCGCAACCGGTATTGCTAAGACCCGGCGGCGTTCCAATCGAAGATGTAGCCGATTGCCTGAACAAGCCCGTCGCCCGTTCGCAGCCAACCTCGGACACACCGAACGCGCCGGGCCAACTGGCGTCGCATTACGCCCCAAATGCCGCGTTGCGTCTGAACGCAACCCAACCTCGTGACGACGAAGTTATGCTGGGGTTTGGCAACACCCCCTGCGCGCTGAACTTGTCCGAAAGCGGCGATCTGATCGAGGCGTCGGCAAACCTGTTCCATCATCTGCGAAAACTGGATTCGGGAAATGCCCGGTGTATTGCCGTGTCCCCAATTCCCGATCACGGGCTGGGGCTGGCAATTAACGACAGATTAAGGCGCGCCGCTGCACCGCGCCCTTAAGCACGCCCACCCGTCGCGGACAGTGAAATCGGGTCGACCCCGAGCGTCTTTAACGCGGCTTGCCACTTGGTGGCCGTCTGGGCTTCAAACACCACCTCGGTTGTTGCGTCGCTTACCAGCCAGCCATTATGAACGATTTCCTGTTCCAACTGACCCGGCCCCCACCCTGCATAGCCAAGCATCAGCAGGCTTACAGCGGGCCCGTTCCCATCGGTAATTGCCGCAAGAATATCCCGTGTTGCGGTCATTCCATAGGCCGCGTTAACCCGCATCGTTGCTCCGGTTGCATCATAATCGCCTGAATGAAGAACAAACCCACGCTCCCGTTCAACCGGCCCGCCAAAATGCGCGAAAATTCCGCGACTTCCGGAACCTCTGGGGATTTCCAACTGATCCAGCAGGTCATCCATCTTCAGATCCGGCACGGGTTTGTTGACAATCAACCCCATCGCGCCCTCGGCCGAATGGGCGCAAAGGAATATTACGCTTTGGTCAAATCGAGGATCACCCATGCCTGGCATGGCTATCAACAATTTGCCCGTCAGGTCTGTGGATTCGGGTGCGTCGTTCATATCCCGATCATGGCGCCACGAACCGGCGAAAATCAAGGGTGCCAAAAGCCACACCCGCAGCCACATCGCCCAAATGTGATTTCACTTCACGGGCCAGAAGCCTAAATACGGTTTATGTCCGGCGCGTATATAAAATCTCTGTTGGCCGCATTGGCCTTGTTTTTACTGCCCGCAATTGGTTGGGCACAGAGCCCGGTCTTGCCAGAAGACATTGCAAAAGTGTCGATTCTACCGGGATGGCGGACCAACGATGGACGCCACCTCGCCGGGGTTCGCATCGAATTGGCAAAGGGTTGGAAAACCTACTGGCGTGCACCGGGCGAGGCTGGGATTCCACCGCAGTTCAACTGGTCGGGTTCTAAAAACCTTGGCTCTGTGAAAATCATCTGGCCGACGCCCAATGTCTATCACATCAACGGAATACGCTCGATCGGCTATGATGGCGACATCGTAATTCCGATTGAAATCACACCGCGCCGAAAAGGGAACTGGCCAATCACTTTGCGCGCAAAGTTGGAAATTGGTGTGTGCGAGGACATCTGCATTCCGATTTCGGTTAAATTGTCGGGTGATCTGAGCGTGCCCGGTGTCGTTGACGATGCCATCAACAAGAGCATTCAAAATCAACCCGTGGACGGCCGCAAAGCTGGCGTTAAATCAGTAACCTGTCAGGTTGACCCAATTTCCGACGGGCTGCGCCTGACGACGCAAATTGACATGCCGCGTCTGGGGCAGGCCGAATATGTCGTCGTTGAATTGCCCGACAAGTCGATCTGGGTATCCCAACCAAACGCAAAACGGCAGGGCGGCAGGCTGGTAGCCCGGGCCGATTTGGTGCCTGCAAACGCGCAGCCATTCCTGCTGGATCGTTCACAGGTGCGCATCACGGTTCTGGGTGCAGGCGGTGCAGTCGATATTCTGGGGTGCGGCGCCAGTTAACCCGAAGCTGTCCGCCGCGCGATCAATCCAAGCACCGCCCCCAGCAAATAAAGCAGCACCATCTGGACAGCCAAACCTGCGGCAAACAGACCAAACGCGGTCGGCATCAAAGGCAGGCCTGAAGGTAATGCCAAAATTGCCATTAAAGTGCCAGATAGCTGGCCCGACAGGATTGCCGGACCAAGTGTCAGGGCAAACCATGCAACAGTCCCCACAACGCCGATCCAGCTAAGAACACCAACGCGGCCGGTTCTGCGCGCTATTCGCAGCCCACGCCCCATTGCGCCAAATTGCCTGCCGATATCCTGTTGCATCGCCAACACCGCCGGAACCACCAGCAAAACCAGCACCAATCCGAACCCAAGCCCGTAAACCAAAGTGATCACCGTGGGTTTCAGGAACTGTGCATCCTGCGACTTTTCAAACAGTAGCGGGCTAAGCCCAAGAACCGTCGTAAGGGTGGTCAACAACACCGGGCGCAACCGGTCTGCGGTGCCCTCCACGATTGCAGGTATAAGGCCGCGCTCTTTTGCATATTCATCGACGGTTGTCACCAACACGATGGAATCATTGATAATGATACCCGTCATCCCGATCAGACCTATTATCGAAAACATCGACAGCGGAACGTCCCACGCCACATGCCCGTATATCGCCCCGACTAACCCGAATGGGATGATAATCATCACGACAATTGGCCGCGTCCAGCTGGAAAAAATCCAGGCAAGGGTTAGAAAAATTCCCAGCAGGCACAAAATGAATCCAACGAGCGCATCATTGAGGAAAGCATTTTCCTGCTCCGCCAGCCCGGACAGTCGCCACGCCACGCCGAAGTCTTCTTCGATCTTTGGCAGTATCGTTTCTTCCAGTACCGTCATTATTTCAGTGGCACGCTCGGGATCATCCTCGGAAATATCACCAGTGACATTCACCAGCCGCAGCCCGTTTTCGCGCCGCACAGTAGAAAACCCCGACCGCGTCGTAACCGACACGATATCAACAAGGTTCACATAGTTTCCCGCCTCGGATCGCACCTTGGTCCGTTCCAGAAAATCTGCCGTCAGTTCATCTTTAGGCAGTTCCACCCGGATCGCGGCAGAGCGGGCGCCATCGGGATAGGTCGCGGCCTCAATTCCGTTCAGGCGGTCGCGCAAAACTCGCCCAAGCCCGTCGATCCTAATGCCAAGCGCCTGCCCCTGTGGCGTCAGCTCTAACACCAGCTCGTCTTTGTCATACGCCAGACTGTCTTCCAGCGCCGATACTTCTGGAAACTGCAACAGCTGGGTGATCAGGGCCTCGGCTGCTGCCTTCAATGTGTCGGCATTCGCCCCAAACAGTTCCACATCCAGTGCATCACCGCCCGGACCGGAACGCCAACCCCGAAAGCTAACAGTTTCGGCCATTGGATGCTGGCGAACGGCGTCCTGCAACTCGGCAATAAACGCAAAAGACGAATACGGGCGTTCATCGGCCGGTATCAATTCAATCGAAATGGCACCCAGTTGCCAGCGCTCCTTGGTGTCCGAACCGGCCAGACCCCTGCCAGAACTGCCGCCGATTTGCGCGATCACATAATCAAGCGGATTGGTGCCGTGTTCCTGTTCGTATTTGTTGCCAACTTCCTCGGTTGCGCGCTGCAATTCGCGCATCATCGCCAGCCCGTCATCCTTATTGGCCCCCGGTGCCATGGCAAAGTTGCCCGACACCGATCCGCGTTCGGGTGCGTTAAAAAAGCGAAACTGGACATCTCCACGAAGAAAAACTGAAACCTGAATAGCAAGTATCACGAGAGCCATTGAAAAGACCGGATAGCGCGCCCAGATCACAAGCCGCATTAACCTGCGAAATATGACATCGCGAAACCATGAAAACCCGATATTCACGACCCGACTGGGCCAGTCATACCAGTGTTGTTTGGCAGAATGCGCCAGCGCGTGGCTCATGTGTTTGGGCAGGATCAGGAAACACTCGACGAGCGATGCGGACAAGACGACGATCACGGTGAACGGAATATCTGCGATCAGTGAGCCGAACCGCCCACCGATTGCCACTAACCCGAAAAACGCAATAATCGTTGTAATCGTGGCCGAAAACACCGGCGCAAACATGCGACGGGCTGCATTCTCGGCGGCAACAACTGCCGGTTCCCCAAGCCTGCGCACCCTAAAATCGGCGTGTTCGCCAACCACGATCGCGTCGTCCACGACGATGCCCAATGTAATTATCAGCGCAAAAAGCGACATCATGTTAAGGGTCAGCCCGGACAAATACATGATCGCAATGGTAGCCGTCATTGCAACCGGAATTCCGGCGGCCACCCAAAAGGCGGTGCGGGCGTTCAGGAACAAAAACAACAGCAAAAGGACCAGACCAAGACCCATCAGACCGTTATCCAGCAGGATGTTCAGGCGGCCCGATATCATCTCGGCGCGGGTTCGGATCAGGTCCATCCGAACCTGAGACGGAAGCGCCAATTGCATTTCAGCAACCACGTCTTCGACCTGACGCTGAATTTTTATTGCATCGCCCCGGTCGGCCCGGTCAATCCGAATAGAGATTGCCGGGTCGTCGGCGACGAAATAGGCCCTGTCCCGGTCGATGCCCTCGATGCGCACCCGCGCTACATCACCAATGGTTAGTTTGGAGCGGTCTGGGTTAGAGCGCAAAACTATCGCGGCGATGTCGCCCGCGCTGCGTTTGGCGATCCCGGTGCGCACGCGGGCATTGCCGCTGCCCACATCCCCGGCGGGATCGGCCTCGGCTTCCTGTGCAATCGCTGCGGCGATCTCGGCCATGGTTATGTTATTCTGGATCAGCGAAATTGACGGAACTTCGACGATCGTTTCGGGCGCCGCGACCCCTTGGATGGTCGTGCGCGTTACACCGACTGCAAACAGCCGGACCACTAGTTCGTCAGCAAATCGCCCCAGTTGATCAAGCCCCACAGGGCCCGTGATAACAACGTCAGTTACCCGGTCGCGCCAGGCCCCACGGCGCACAAAGGGATCGTCGGCATCTTCCGGCAGGTTGTTGATCGCATCGACCGCCGCCTGCACGTCATCAGCCGCCCGCGCCATGTCCCAGTCAGGTTCGAAATCCAATGTAATATTGGCGCGGCCTTCGCGCGATGTGGCGCGGGAACCCTCGACGCCCTCAACAGCCAACAATGCTGGCTCCATCAGTTGAACTATCGCCTGATCGACATCTTCGGCCCCGGCGCCATCCCAATTAACCGAGACATATACGTTGTCGATTATGATATCGGGAAAAAACTGGGTCCGCATGCGGGGAAACGCAGCGATCCCTGCAGCCAGCAGGATCACCAATAACAGGTTGGCCGCCGTGCCATGCCGGGTGAAATACGAAAGCGCACCACCGGCAACGCTATAAACCCGCCTCGCCACGATCAGCCACCCATCCGGGATTCAATGCGTTCCACCATTCGCGCCGGAACCTTGGTTTCCTTCAATTGCCCAAGCAGACGTTCCTTGGCATCTGCTGGAATGAGTTTGTTGCCTTCGATAAACGCGACCAGCTTTGCGCGCCGTTCTGCGGACAACTCGACCATATCTGGCCCGCTTGGGGCAGCCGGCTGGCCATTGGCTGATGGCGGTGCCGTCGGGCGCACCCGAATGCCTGCACCCAACAGCGGCGACGTCTCGGCAACGATGTCGCGCCCGGCAAGGCCGCGCGCGCTGATAATCACATCATCACCCTGACTGCGCAAAATCTGCACCGGCGCAACTTCCAGCCGGTCGCCTTCACCAACAACCAGCACCATCGAACTTGATAATACCGCCGAAGCCGGAACCCGGACCACAAAGTCCAAAGCAGGCTCGGTTATTTTGACCGTTGCAAAATCACCCGGCCGAAAGCCTTTGGCGTCATCTATGCGCGCAAACAACAACCGGCCGGTCTGCCCCGCACCCACAGCGGCGCTTTCGCGCGAAATTCGCCCTTTGGTCGTAAGGTCAACGCCGAAAATATCGAGCGAAACCGTTACTTCAGCCCGCAGAAGGTTTCCCTCGTTGTCCAGCAGCCGGGTATATTGCGGCGTTGAAACACGAAACGCCACTTCCAGTGCTTGCGTATCGACAAGCTGCGCCAATCGTTCGTTGTTGGCGACCAAACCACCTTGCACCGCAGAAACTTCGGCCAATGTGCCAGAAAAACCGGCAAATATTTGTGTCTCGGCCAAAGCGCGCTCTGAGTTGGCCAAATTAATGTTTTTCCGCGCCAAAGATGTTTTGGCCTGATCCATCCGTGCTTCAGCGCTGGCAATCGCCTGTCGGCGTGACAACACCGCCTGTTTGGCCGCGGAAACCGCAAGCTCTGCGTTTTCCACCGCAGCCTCGGTGCCAACACCGCGGTCTAGCAAATCTTTTTGGCGCGCCATTGCCCGTTCTCGCAACCGAACCTGATCCCTGGCCGAAGCAAGCTCGTCCAAAGCCAGCGCCAAAGTGCGCGAACCGTCACGCAGTTCTGCCTTTGCCTCTTGCAAATCCGCACCAGCTACATCCAGCGCGCTTTGGGCATCCGATGGATCAATTCGCGCCAGCAACTGCCCGCCCGTAACTTCGCCGCCTTCTTCAAAACTGTCAGCAAGTTCTACGATCATGCCCCCCGTTGCGGCGCGCAGATCAAGCATACGCTGACTGCGAACATCGCCGAAACTGGTCAGAACCGGTGTGATTGTCTGGGGTTGTATCCGGATCACATTGACCGCAAAAATCCGTTCACGCGCTGGCCTGGTTCTTTGTTCTTCAGCCCAGCGGACCTGTAATGCACCATAGAAAGTGTTCCCGGCCCAAGCCAGCAATCCCAATGTCAGGGACAACAGAAATATACCCACAAGGCTGCGGCGCAGAAATCGCATATCAGACAGGCCTATTTATTATCCAAAGGGACCAACCAACACTAGCGCAGGGCAGGACATTGTCCAATCCACAATGGTGTTACGTTCAAATCAGCTATTTCCGTCGCTGATGTTCGTTCAATCTTGGAAATATCTCGACAAAGTTGCAGGGGCCGTGGCGATAGTCCAACTGCTTTACTAGAATTTCGTCCCACGCATCTTTGCAGGCGCCCGGGCTTCCTGGCAGTGCAAAAAGATAGGTTCCGTTCGCCACGCCGCCGGTGGCGCGGCTTTGTACTGCCGAAGTGCCTATCTTTTTCATTGAAACAATGGTGAAAACTGTCGCGAAAGCCTCAATTTCCTTTTCATAGACATCGCGATGCGCCTCGACGGTCACATCACGCCCGGTCAAGCCGGTTCCGCCGGTGGAAATCACCACATCAATATCGGGATCATCACACCAGATGCGCAGTTGTGCAGCAATGTCCGCACGCTCATCAGCAATGATTTTCCTTACCGAAACAATGTGACCGGCAGTTTGGATGCGATCCACCAGCGTCTGGCCAGAATTGTCATCCAGCAGGGTCCGGGTGTCAGACACGGTCAGCACCGCAATGCGAACCGGAATGAATTCTTTGGTTGCGTCAGGTTTCATTCAGGCCTGTCCTTATCAAGGCGTGCCTTAATCATCAGCAAATCATGCCAGGCATCGCGTTTGGCAATCGGGTTTCGAAGCAAAAAAGCTGGATGGAACATCGGCAGAACCGGCAAATCCACTGCATCTGTCCAATTTCCGCGCAGGCGAGTAATGCCCTTTTTTCCCAGAAGCGCCTGACAGCTAATGTTGCCCATCAAAACAAGGATATCGGGCTGCGCCAGCGCAACATGTCGCTTTACAAATGGCAGCATCATCGCAATCTCTGCCGGTAAAGGATCGCGGTTTTGTGGCGGTCTCCACGGCAAAATATTTGTAATATAAAGGGCGCCTTCTGCGTCCTGGCCGGCGCGGCTAAGCCCGATTGCACTGAACATTTTATCCAGCAGTTGTCCGGCCCGTCCAACAAACGGTTTGCCCTGAATATCCTCGTCCCGGCCCGGCGCCTCGCCGATCACCATGACACGCGCAGCGGGGTTGCCGTCTGCAAATACGGTGGTTTTCGCACCGCGTTTCAATTCGCAATGATCAAATGCCGCCATTGCCGCGTTCAGATCTGCCAAGCTGTTGGCGCCATCGGCCGCGGCGCGGGCGGCCATCACCGGTAGGTTCGGGTCCGGTGGCGGCGCCCTTGCGGGCACAGGTTTGATTGCGGCCGCCGGGGTGCGAACCTTTGGCGCGACGTCTGGCATTTCAAACCGGTTCTGCGGCTTTTCGCAAATCGCTTCGTCGGCACCCATTTCAAGCTGCCATTCCAGCAAGGCGTTTGCCTGATGAAAATCTATTTGCGAATCCATGTCCCAAGCCTATTGCGCCTGCCCGGTCGCGAAAACCAGAAAACTGGCGAACTTTGCGGCACGGGTTTTTTCCACCGCTCATGCATGAATTAGGGACACATCCTTGCCCAAGGAACTATTGCCCCCTATAAGCCTGAAAAATCAGGAATGGGACGTTATGACTTTCCGCCAGAAGCATCTACTTGGTATCGAACCGCTTCACCCTGATGAAATCCGTAGTATCCT
>JAHRVD010000196.1 GCA_019090845.1 Marinosulfonomonas sp. | reverse complement strand
CCGGACCATAACCCACGCGGCCAAGCATTTGAACCGTTTCACCGGGGTTTGCCAACAACTCGTGAACCTGTGCATACTGCTTTGCCATTTCGGGGTACTCCTGAAGGGACTGGCTGACAGGTTGCATCGCCAACCCTTGCCCGGTTGCGGCCAGATGCAATCGTATCCAATCACGCCCCGCGTGGATCTGGTCGATCCGAGTGTTGCCCTTGCTGGTCACGACCGCATAGGCGTTGGTGGCGTTCATGGCTTTCTGGATCATATCCAGCGCTTGTTTGAAGCCTGAAGTGGTCGGGTCAAGTTGATCTTCGCGGCGTAGCATTCCGACCAATTTCAAACTTTCCAGAAAGGGTCCACCCAACGATATTCCATCAGGATTGGCCTCAATTTCGGCCTTGCCTAACCGCATCAAATCGACGCTTTCCTGCATGACATGTCTGGTCTTCATTTCGATTTCCATGGCCTGCCACGTCAGATCTCGTAAGACGGCGACATCGCCTTGGGCGCTTTTGATCGTCGCGAACTTGGCCAAAGCGGTCTGTGCGTCCGCCGAGATCGCCCGGTCCTCATAACCGTTTCGGTTGGTGTGGCGATCAAACACATGGGCAAACAACGGGTCTTTTGCGCCGCCTTTTTCAAATCGGATCTCGGCAACCGGTCCATCTTCGCCCAGTGGGAACAGATCAGTCTGCAGAACAAAGCCATCATCGCCGGCCGCTATGCGCAGAAGTTCCAGAAAGCAGCCCATGCCGATCGTCAATTGACGGTCGAATGGATCGGTCGCAGGCAGGTTGCGTGCCTTATCTCGATGAATGATCAAACGATCTTCGCCTTGCAGTTCCGCAACCCATGGCTGTCTGTTGTGTGGATTGGGGGCAAGGATCGCATAGGAAAGTGCGCGCATCCTCGGGTCTGCATAATTGCCGGCTGAGGCCCATGGGGCCAGTGCGCGCGTTGGGCGACGGGTCGCCAGAAAGCCGCCTGTGGAAGCTGTAGCGGCCAGCACCACGCCACCACCGATTAGGCCAATCATCTTACGTCGTGAATATGTCATTGTACGATTCCTTTGATACGATATCGTACTACTAACGCCTCACATCCAGCAAATCAAGTACGATATCGCACTAATATATTCCGCACAGCGCAGAGACCGCTATTGGGCGCAAGCGAACAGAGCGACAGTCTTGATACCCTCCGTCATATCTATTCGGTACCATTCGTCGTGTCTGCCAACAGCCAGACCATGCGATCCAGAAACCAGAGTTTCGCGCCCATCGCGCCAACCAGCCCGGCGATCGTCCAACCAAGGTTCAATTGCCAAAGCCCGTAAGCCAAGATGACGACCCCGATCCCGGCAGCGATATTCAAGATCCGGCCCACGCGTGCATGATGCGACGCGATGGGAGACGTGCCGCTGGCCAGCCACACGCGCTCACCCAAAACGCCTTTGGTCATCCAAGCCCGTTTGTGTGCTGGCGGGCCAAAGAGGCGCGGGTTTAACCACGTCCAGAGGACAACCGCGAGAATAGGCCAAACGGCCGCCCAGCCGAACCAAACGCGGCTCCAGATCGCGAGGCTGAGCAGAGGCAGTATCGAAACCCGCGTCCAACCGCTCCAGGGGTTTGCATGTCTGGCCCAGGTGGCGTCGTCCATTCCCATGACCCGCTCGGATAGTTTAACAATATCCATGCCGCGTCTCCCTTAGCTTATGCGACGCTCTCTGCCCGTTTGGCTTTGCGCGCCTCTGTTACGATGATGCTGATGCCCCAAATTCCGGTGATCAGTGGTGCGAGCGCGGTCCACATTCCCGGAAAATAGTCATATCCACCGCCATGTAATACGGCTTCGCGGATCGGAAAGATCAACAGATGGGTTGGCTCTCCAAGAAGCATACCAACAAAGATGAAGCATGACACGAAACCGCCCAATTGGTTGCGTCTGGCAATCGCGTAAGCTCCGAATATCCAGATGATTGGAAAGAAAAATCCAATGGTCCAAAGGAATTTTTCAGCGGTCCAGATGCCCGTGGTGATCCCCGCAATCATGGGGCCAAAATCAAAGATGTATTCTTCCACAATATGAAGCATCAGCAGGGCGGCGGTTATGAGGTATGGCGGAAGAAGTAAGGCGGGATCCGTCGGGTGTTTGAAGCTGGTGAATAGCCAAAACACGATCCCGCAGCCCAACGCGCAAATCCCGATGATCAATGTCGGCAACAGGTCAGCGGTGTGAAAAAGATGCATCGTAAAGCCGACCGAAATGATCGCAGCAATGATAAAGTAGCTAATGTCTTTGAAGGTCATGCCTGAGGGCTCCGAATTTTTGCGTGCAGGATGGATCGCAGGGATGCGAAGGCGAGCCCGACGGCAAATGCGCCGCTTGCCATGCCGGGGATCCACCATGGTGCTGTGCCGGACAGAAGGGGGAGTGCCACATGGCTCAGCGGGAAAGCCAATCCCCAAACCGCAAGCAACAGGATGATATAGCCGCCGACGCGTGCCTGATAAAAGGCGAAGGCGCCACCAACCAGCCAGATGACCGTCGCACTTAAGGACAGCGACAGGGCCAGACTTGCATCCGTAATGACATTCGCCGGCTGGACGAGACCTGGGAAGGCCGCTGTCACTACGGCGGCATAGCCGCCTGCTAGCTGTTCCGCCCCGTGAACAAGCAGTGCGATGATCAAAAGGACGTGGCCGGGCAATGCGCGACGACTGATTGGGGCCCTGTAGCCAACCTTCAGCCACAGGCCAAATGCGATCACAGCCGACAGCGTCGCAATCACAGCCAGCCAGACACCAAGATAGATAAAAATGGCGAGCAACAGCGTGAGCGTGAGCGCCACGACTGCGACAATCGACACCCATGGCGGTGGGCGAAAGGGGATCGGCGTGTCATCTAGATATGAGTCAAAGACGAACGCGAACATAGTTAATCTCCAAAAGTAATTGCATCGTGCAACTACCCCTGCCGGAAGGGTCTTGTCAAGGTAATTGCATGATGCAACTATATGTTGCCAGATGAAGGACTATTATGAACCACGATACGATATTGCTGTTCTGGGTGAACCGACTCAGTTTCCTGTCCCGAAAAGAACTTCAGAAACGCTTTGCCGTGGCGGGCGAACCTATTGCCGCCGAGGAATGGGCCGCACTTCTGATGCTTTGGCAAAAGGATGGGTTGGCACCCAGTGAGATTGCGGATGCGACCACCCGCAACCGGGCGACCACGACACGGCTTCTTGAGCGCATGGAAAAGAAGGGCCTTCTGACGCGCAATTCTAGTCAGGGCGATGGAAGGCGGGTTGTGGTGACACTGACCGAGCGTGGTCACGCCATCAAAGATACACTGGTTCCGATCGCACTTGCCTTTATCGCCGAAGTTACGGGATTGATCGACCAAGACGATCTCGACGTGACCATCAGGACACTCAAGGCCATGTCTGAACGTCTCTTGGGGATGAAAGGCTGAGCGATAGGGGAGGCGATCAGGCACCCCAGTCTCTGTCAGAAATGTCGCTAATAACCGCGCTGAGAATTCACACTTGCCATTTCGACGACGAGAACGCGCCATGCTGCGCTTTCGAGGAATAGCGGCAATCAGCCGTTCTTTTCCGCTTTGGCGACATTCGCTTTGACCGCTCGAAATGCGTCCGGTGAAACAGAGATCGAGTCGATGCCGTGCTGCACAAGGAGGCGGGCGAAGTCCGGATCATTGCTCGGGGCCTGGCCGCACAGACCAACTTTGGTCCCCGCTTTTTGGGCCCGGGCAATCACCTCTTTGATCATCCATTCCACGGCCGGATCACGCTCGCGGAACAAGTGTGCGAGTTGGCTTGAATCGCGGTCCACGCCAAGAGTAAGCTGCGTCAAGTCGTTTGACCCGATCGAGAATCCGTCAAACCGTTTGGCGAATTCTTCGGCAAGGATCACGTTGGCGGGAATTTCGCACATTACGTAAACTTCCAGTCCGTTTTCGCCACGCTTCAGTCCGTTATCTTCCATCACAGCCAACACCTTGTCGGCCTCTTCCGGCGAACGGCAGAACGGAATCATCATGATTGCGTTGGTAAATCCCTTTTCTTCGCGCAGCTTGTGGATCGCCTTACATTCCAGCGCAAAACCGTCGCGGTAAGCGTCGGAATAGTAACGCGATGCACCGCGGAATCCGATCATCGGGTTTTCTTCGTGAGGTTCGAACTGACGACCGCCAAGCAGATCTGCATATTCGTTGGTTTTGAAATCACTCATCCGCACGATCATCGGGTTTGGATAGTGAACGGCGGCAATACGCGAGAGGCCCATTGCCAGTGTGTCGACGAAATAATCCGGTTTGCTTTCGTAGCCAGCGGTTAGTCGTTCAATTTCGGCGCGAACATCTTCATCGGTGATTTCGTCAAACCGGGTGAGCGCCAGTGGATGCACTTTGATCGCGTTGTTGATGACGAATTCCATGCGGGTAAGCCCGACACCGTCCGCCGGCAACCGCCACCAGCGCGAAGCTGCTGAAGGGTTCGCAAGATTGAGCATTACCTTGGTGCGGGTTTCCGGGATTTCGCCCAGATCAATCTCTTCCACATCAAATTCGGCAATCCCGGCATAGACATAACCTTCTTCACCTTCGGCGCAGGATACAGTGACTTCTTGCTGGTCGTGCAATTCGTGCGTCGCGTTTCCGGTGCCGACAATTGCGGTCAGACCCAGTTCGCGACTGACAATCGCCGCGTGTGACGTGCGTCCGCCATGATCAGTGATGATCGCAGAGGCACGCTTCATAATCGGAACCCAGTCCGGGTCCGTCGTCGACGTCACCAGAACCGAACCATCAACAAACTGATCAATGTTGCTGGCATGTTCTAGCATGCAGACCTGACCGGTTGCGACGGCACCACCGACGCTGAGACCGGTTAACAGGAGTTCGCCTGCGTCTTTGATTGTGTAAGATTTCATCGCTCCGGTTTCGATCCGCGATTGCACCGTTTCGGGGCGCGCCTGAACGATGAACAAGTTACCGGTAATACCGTCTTTGGCCCACTCCATGTCCATCGGTTGGCCATAGTGTTCTTCGATCGTCACAGCCTGCCGTCCCAGCTCAAGAATTTCGGCGTCGTTCAATACAAATGCCCGACGCTCCGATTCGGATGTCGGAACATTTTTCGTCTGCCGACCTTCGCCTGCGTAGATCATCTTGATCTTTTTGGCACCAAGCGCACGCTCGATAACGGGGACGAGGCTGTCGTTATCCAAAAACGGTTTGTACACTTCATATTCATCCGGGTTGACGGCACCCTGCACCACGTTTTCACCCAGGCCCCACGCTGCGTTGATCAAGACGACCTTGTCAAACCCGGACTCGGTGTCGATTGAGAACATTACGCCCGAGCCACCGATATCCGATCGGACCATTTGCTGAACACCGACCGAAAGCGCGACCTGCTGGTGATCAAACCCCTGAATGGTCCGATAGGTTATGGCCCGGTCGGTAAAAAGCGATGCGTAACAACGCTTGCAGGCGACCAGTAACTCTTCCTCACCACAAACGTTCAGGAACGTTTCTTGCTGGCCGGCAAAACTGGCGTCAGGCAGGTCTTCTGCTGTGGCAGAAGAACGGACCGCGACCGAGGGGTCGTCTGTCCCTGCACGGCGGGACATTTCCTTGTAGGCAATACCAATGTCTTTCAAAAAAACGTCCGGCCAGTCACCGGCAACGATCATATCTCGAATTCGTTTACCCGCGACCTGCAAAGTGATTTTTTTGCTATTCAATGCCTTCAGTTCAGTGCCAATTCTGTCGAACAGATTATTGGCATTTATGAAGTCGCGATACGCATTTGCAGTTGTGGCAAAGCCCGTCGGAACACTGATGCCCTTGGGCCCTAGTGTGCTGACCATTTCACCAAGGGAAGAGTTTTTACCACCGACCTCGGCCACGTCACCACGTTTTAAATTCTCGAACCAGATTACACTTTGGGTCATTCCGACACCTTCTGCCAATGGATCTTTAGCTGGAAATATACGTCCATTCGCATTTCGGCATATTGATCCTTGTCATGTCGCAAAAGCGCGCAATTCGTCACTAAGAAAGTAGTTCGAATCCATATATCGAAAATGAAAACTGCTCGGAGAAAAGATATGGCACTGGCGGAATTATTGGGTCTTGCGAAAGAAATTGAAGCGTCACCAACCTATGACGCCGCATTGACGCGAAAAGCATTTGAAATCGTTGAGGCCCAACTTCCAGACATGGACAAATCAATGATTGTGGCCGGAGCATTCGGTTCGGCCGACGCAGTTTTGCAGGCAATTGATCATACTTTTCCGGGCTGGGCGTTGGCGATGAATGGAATTGCGAACGAAACCAACGGTCACTGGAAATGCACCCTCCGCCATTCAGAGGTTCGGGACAATGATGCGTTCCTTGGTGCGGCACACGGACCGATGCTGTCCAATGTGCTGATCGGTGCGTTTTTGAAGGCTTTGGCAGGCAGTGCCAGAGGGACTCTGCTTGAGCCGGGTGGAGCGGGTTTGTAGCTTTCCAGGATGACGAAACGTGATCCCTTCCATTACTTTCGAACCAGCCCGGAAATCATCCGTCTCGGCGTGATGATGTACGTCCGGTTCGCGCTTTCCCTACAAAATGTAGAAGACCTGCTGCACGAACGCGGTATCTATAT
>JAHRVD010000195.1 GCA_019090845.1 Marinosulfonomonas sp. | reverse complement strand
CCGCGCGAACTGATCCATGCGGCCGGAATGCTGCCGCTGGGGATCATGGGTGGGGGTGATAACCTTGAGGTGATCCACGGCGACGCTTATTACCAAAGCTACATCTGCCGTATTCCGCGCTCGACCATTGAACTGGGCGTTTCAGGACGTCTGGATTTCGTCGATGGCATGTTGTTTCCGTCGATCTGCGATGTGATCCGCAATCTTTCGGGCATGTGGAAAATGTTGTTTCCCGACGTTTACACCAAATATTTCGACGTGCCCCAGACCTATAAGGATGAAATTGGCGGCACGTTTTACATCGGTGAAATGCGAGAGCTTTTGGGCGATCTGGAAAAGATTGCCGGGCGCAAAATTACCGATGACGACATCAACGCCTCGATCGCGGTTTATAATGAAAACCGCGCGTTGGTGAATGAACTTTATGCCCTGCGCGCCGCGATGCCCTGGCAGGCCCCGGCCTCTAAGGCTTATCTGGTGATCCGTGCGGGGCTGGTTTTGCCGGTCGAAGAACACAGCGTAATGCTGCGCCAGTATATTGACGCCGCCAAAGCCGAGAATTGCGCGATCAAGGATAACTGCAAGGTCGTTGTGACCGGCATGTTCTGTGAACAACCCCCGCTTAACCTGATAAAATCGCTGGAACTTTCCGGCTGTTATGTGGTCGACGACGACTTCATGCTGGTCAGCCGCTGGCTGATCGGTGATGTGCCCACAGACGGTGATCCGCTTTACAACCTGTCACAGGCGTTCCTGCATCATTCCATGTCCACGGCCGCCAAATACGAGCCCGATCAAGAAGAGAAAGGTCAGTTTCTGGTGCGCGCGGTGAAAAACACCGGGGCCGAAGGCGTGATATTCGCCTCGACCAGCTTTTGCGACCCGGCTTTGCTGGACCGACCGATGCTGCAAAACGTTCTGAAAGCTGCCGATATTCCGTTCATCGCGTTCAAATACGCCGAAAATTCCGGCCAGATGCAGCCGATCCGCGAACAGGCCGGAACCTTTGTCGATTCAATCAAATTGTGGAGCGCCGCATGAGACCTTCAATTGTGAAAGCCCAGCCTGACGACGTCCTAAAGGACGCCTCGATGATCAAGCAAAAAGAGATGATGGCGAACCATTATAATCGCCTGACCAACGCACCCCAGACCGGTGAAAAAGTGGCCTCGACCTTTGTGCCGGGCAATCTGAACGAGCTGATCATGTGTTTTGATCTGGTCAACAACCTGCCCGAAGTAAACGCGATCCAAAGCGGTCTGCGAAAACAGTCCGGCGCCTATATCATGGAGGCCGAGCGGGCCGGACATTCCGAAGATGTCTGCACTTACGTGAAATCCGACATCGGCATGATGATGAAGGGTAACATCGGCCCAAACGGCAAAAAGCTGCCCGACCCGGATGTGCTGCTTTTGTCTTATACGGGCTGTTTCACCTTTCTGAAGTGGTTCGAGCTGCTGCGCGAGCAATACAAATGTCCGACGATTTTCCTGCAAACGCCCTATATGGCCGACGGCAAGGTTACGCCGAATATGGTCCAGTATATGGTCAAACAGTTGAAGGAAGACGTGATACCAACGCTAGAGCAGGTCAGCGGCGTGAAATTCGACATTGACCGGCTGCGCGAGCATCTGGCCAAATCCGCCAAGGCCGAGGACGATCTGGTTTACATCCTGCAAAGCGGTAAGAACAAGCCGTCGCCGATTGATGCGTATTTTGGCGGAATTTATTACATCGGGCCGATCTTTGGTGCTTTTCGGGGCACCGATGACGCCATCGACTATTACCGCTTTTTGCGCGAAGAGGTTGACCAGCGTATTGCCAAGGGTCTGGGTCCGGTCACGCCTGATGGGCCGATGGGCGAAGAGAAATATCGCCTCGTCGTTGAAGGGCCGCCCAACTACACCAGCTTTCGTCAGTTCTGGAAGATGTTCTATGAGGAAGGCGCAACTGTCGTCGCCTCGTCCTACACCAAGGTTGGTGGCACCTATGATTACGGGTTCCGCCATGATCCGGACCGTCCGTTGGAAACCCTCGCCGAATATTGTCTGGGCGTTTACACCAACCGCTCACTGCCGATGCGCATCGACATGCTGACAGATTATATCAACGAATATGAGGCCGACGGGCTGCTGATAAACTCGATCAAAAGCTGCAACAGCTTTTCGGCCGGGCAATTGCTGATCATGCGCGAGGTTGAAAAGCGCACCGGCAAACCGGCGGCGTTCATTGAAACCGATCTGGTCGATCCGCGTTATTTTTCAGCCGCCAACGTCAAGAACCGGCTGGAAAGCTATTTTCAGATGGTCGAGCAAAAGCGCGGCGGGGCGGGGGCAGCGGCATGAAAACCTTTGTGGGCATTGATCTGGGTTCTACCACCACCAAAGCGGTCCTGATGGATGAAGAAGAGCGTATTCTGGGCCGCGGCATCACCAATTCGCGGTCCAATTATACGACGGCCTGCGCGGTTGCGGGCCAAGAGGCCGCGATTGATGCGCGCTTTACCCTGTTTCGGCGCGAACTGGGGGCCGAAGATGGGGCTGATGCGCAGGTCGAAGACCTGCTAAGCGGATTAGAGCGATCTTTTCGGCTGGAACAGTTTTTGGAGCAATTGGGCGATCTGGAAGAAACCTGCGTGCGGCTTGTGCGCGGCGAGCGGTTTGAAAAAAATGGTGACGCGGTTAAGGCGGCTTTGGGCGAAGTGTTCAAACGTCTGCGCGGCGAGGCCCCGGCGATGTTTGCCCCCGGTGCGACCCGCAAGTCGGACTTTTTTCGCGACATTGCCGGATCACGCTATTTGTCGGTGGCCGAAGAGGTCGCGCGCGAGGCGGATCTGCCCTACGACGTGCTGCTGAATGTCTATGACAAGTCGATCATTGCAGTAGAAAACCGCCCACCCGCGGGCAGTCTTAGCGACAAGTTCAAGAACGCCTTGGATCGCGTTACCAAAGAGGGCACCGGTGGTTCGGGCGATCTGGGCAGCAAGATACAAAAGGCGCTCGATATCGAGCTGGAAGAAACCTATCTGGTGGGCACCGGCTATGGTCGGGTGACGCTGCCGTTTTCCAAGGAACATATTCGCAGCGAAATCCTGTGTCATGGGCTGGGCGCGCATATGATGTATCCCGAAACCCGAACCGTGCTGGACATCGGCGGTCAGGATACCAAGGGCATTCAGGTTGATGCGCATGGCATCGTTGAAAACTTTCAGATGAATGATCGCTGCGCTGCCGGGTGCGGGCGCTATCTGGGCTATATCGCCGACGAAATGAACATGGGGCTGCACGAACTTGGCCCGCTTGCGATGAAATCGGAAAAACCGGCGCGGATCAATTCGACCTGCACGGTTTTTGCCGGGGCAGAACTGCGCGATCGTTTGGCGCTTGGCGAAAAGCGCGAGGATATTCTGGCCGGGTTGCACCGGGCGATCATCCTGCGGGCCATTTCGATTATTTCACGCTCTGGTGGTGTGACCGATCAGTTCACCTTTACCGGCGGTGTGGCCAAGAACGAGGCGGCTGTGCGCGAGCTGAAAAAACTGGTCTTTGAAAACTATGGCGAGGTGACGATCAATATTGATCCGGACTCGATTTATACCGGCGCGCTGGGGGGGGCAGAGTTTGCCCGCCGCGCCGCGCAGGGACGCATGGAAGGAGTGGAGGCATGACACTGGCCGCAGGGATTGATGTCGGCACCGGGGCCGTTAAGGCCGTGATTTTTCGGGTCAAAGATGGCAAAGAGGACTGGCTGGCACGCTCGACCTTGCGCATCCGTCAGCGGGACCCGATGCAGCTGGCGCGCGAAGCGTTTGAACACACATTGGCAGATGCGGGTCTGGCCGAGGCTGATCTGGACTATATCGCTACAACGGGTGAGGGCGAGGCGATCCCCTTTCACACCGGCCATTTTTATTCGATGACCAGCCATGCGCGCGGTGCGCGTCATCTTAACCCCAAGACGGTCGCGATCCTTGACTGTGGCGCGCTGCACGGGCGCGCGATGATCACCGACGAACGGGGCAAGGTCACGAATTACAAAATGACCAGCCAGTGCGCGTCAGGTTCCGGGCAGTTTCTGGAAAATATCGCGCGGTATCTGGGGATTGCTCAGGACGAGATCGGCAACTTGTCGCTTCAGGCCGATGACCCCGAAGAGGTATCTTCAATCTGCGCGGTGCTGGCGGAAACTGATGTCATCAACATGGTGTCGCGGGGCATCACGTCGCCCAACATCCTGAAAGGTATTCACCTGTCGATGGCCAGCCGTCTGGCGCGGTTGCTCAAATCCATCGGCGTGCGGAACGATCTGATCATGATGACCGGCGGGCTGGCGCTGGACGAAGGGCTTTGTCAGGCAATGCGTGAACAACTGGCCAAGATGAAAGGCGTCGAGGCCGAGGTGATCAACCATACGGACTCGATCTATGCCGGGGCTATTGGGGCCGCATTATGGGGCGCTTTCCGATCCGAAAAACTGGCCCAGTCCGGGCAAATGCTCAAAGCATCCTGACCGTCAACAGAAAAGGAACCGATAATGGCACTGATGATAATTGATCCCTGCAACGCCTGCGATGCCTGCGAGCCGGTTTGCCCGAACGAGGCGATCAAAGACGGCGATCCATTTTACATCATCGACCCGATGAAATGCACCGAATGTGTGGGCGAAGAGGACGAGCCGCAATGCAGGCTGGTCTGCCCCGAGGCCTGCATCGTCGACAACCCAGACTGGGACGAAACACAAGAAGAACTGCTGGCCAAACACGAATCCCTGCAGTGAAGCCAGGGCATATCCCGCCCCAGACCTGATCGGCACCTGTGACGTTCTGGTTAGGCCAAAGCGCACAGGCGTGTGACGGTTGGCGACTACAGGTTGCGCTTAAGGGCGACGCATTGCGCCGGGACAAATCCGGCGGCATCGAAATAAGCTATCAGGTCGGTGTCGTTCCAGCT
>JAHRVD010000194.1 GCA_019090845.1 Marinosulfonomonas sp. | reverse complement strand
GTCAGGGCGTTGTGCCTTATCTGCCGCTTAATGAACTGCGTAAATCATCGACAGCCGGAGGAAACAACTAATGCGTAAAACAACCTTTATCCTGCCGGTTATTGTTGTCGTGATCGCGGCGGTCCTGTCGTCGATCTATATTGTAGACGAGCGTGAAAAGGCGCTGGTTCTTCAGTTTGGCCAAATCAAAGCGGTCAAAACTGACCCCGGCCTTGCGTTCAAAATCCCGCTTATCCAAGAGGTCGTGCGCTATGACGACCGGATATTGTCACTGTCCACCAAAGAGATCGAGGTCACCCCGTCGGATGATCGTCGTCTGGTGGTGGATGCGTTTGCCCGCTACCGGATTTCGGATGTGGAGCAGTTTCGCCGGGCGGTTGGTGTTGGCGGCATTCGTGCCGCAGAAGACCGGCTGGAATCGATCCTGAACGCACAGGTGCGCGAAGTCCTTGGTTCCGATCAGGTCACATCGAACACGATTTTGTCATCGGATCGCGCCGACCTTATGGTTCGTATCCGTGATCAGGCCCGTGCACGCGCCTTGCCGCTTGGCATTGACGTTGTGGACGTTCGCCTGAAGCAAACCAACCTGCCCGAGCAAAACCTAGAAGCGACGTTCGCGCGGATGCGTGCAGAACGTGAACGCGAAGCCGCAGACGAGATCGCGCGCGGTGAAGAAGCAGCACTTCGGGTGCGTGCAACGGCCGACAGAACGGTGGTCGAGCTGGTGTCTGACGCCAGCCGCGACGCAGAGATTACCCGTGGTCAGGCTGACGCCAAGCGCAACAACATTTTTGCGCAAGCCTTTGGTCAGGATCAGGAATTCTTTGAATTCTATCGGTCACTGGCCGCGTATCGCAAGGCGTTGCAGGGATCAAATTCCACTATGGTCCTGTCGCCTGACAGCGAGTTTTTTGACTATCTGAAATCTGACCAACCCAAGTGATCGCCACGATCATTCTGGCCGTTGGCCTTGTTCTTTGCGTAGAGGGGCTGGTGTTCGCACTGGCCCCTTCGCGTCTGGAGGACGTGCTGGATGCATTGCGCAAAATGCCCGCCGAAACCCGCCGGTTGATAGGGCTTGCAGCGCTTGCAGTCGGGGTTTTCCTGATCTGGCTGGCCCGGTCTTTGGGCATATAAGCAGGCCAGGATTGCGCAGGGGAACTTCACATCCAATTTACAATTCGCAGTCAACCTTTGATTTGCGGTCTTGGGACCCTATCTTAATAATCAACTTGCAATCACCCAACCCGGTCACATTGTGGCAGGGGTATCCCAAAGGAGGATGTAGTGAACTCTCAGGCAATAACACTTCCGGTTCAGCGCGCGGGCGCACAACGCGGGTTGTTTCTGGCTTTCAGCGTTGTGGCTTTGTTGCTGGCTCAGACGATGATCGCACATGCGCGCGAAAGCATGGCCGACTTGGCCGAACAGATTAGTCCATCGGTGGTGAATATCACCACCTCTACAACCATCGCCGCCGCAACCAACAACCAACCAACCCTGCCCGATGGCTCGCCGTTTGAAGATTTCTTCAAGAATTTCCGCGATCGCCAACAGCAAGGCGAAAATGACCAGCGGCGCCCAAGACGCAGTCAGGCGCTTGGGTCTGGTTTCGTGATCTCGGAAGACGGTTATATCGTCACCAATAATCACGTGATCGAAGGGTCCGACGAAATAATGATCGAATTTTTCTCGGGCAAAGAACTGCCCGCCACGATCATTGGAACTGACCCAACCACCGATATCGCGGTGCTAAAGGTGCAAAGCGATGAACCGCTGCCTTTTGTGTCGTTTGGCGATAGCGATGTGATGCGTGTGGGCGACTGGGTGATGGCTGTTGGCAACCCGCTGGGGCAGGGGTTTTCGGTATCAGCAGGTATCGTGTCGGCCCGAAACCGGGCCTTATCCGGCAGCTATGACGATTTCATCCAGACCGATGCAGCGATCAACCGCGGCAATTCCGGCGGACCTTTGTTCAACATGGATGGTGACGTTGTTGGCGTGAATACCGCGATCCTGTCGCCCAATGGCGGCTCTATCGGCATTGGCTTTTCGATGGCTTCCAATGTTGTTTCGCGCGTGGTTGACCAGCTTCAGGAGTTTGGCGAGACCCGGCGCGGCTGGCTGGGTGTGCGTATTCAGGATGTTGACGCAGACGTTGCGGACGCAATTGGCCTGCAAGAGGCCGCAGGGGCGCTGGTCACCGATGTGCCCGAAGGTCCGGCAATGAAGGCCGGTGTCAAAGCGGGTGACGTGATCTTGTCTTTTGATGGTCAGGATGTGACCGATACCCGTGAACTGGTGCGTATCGTCGGCTATTCCGACATTGGCAAAGCGGTGCGTGTTGTGGTGTTCCGCGATGGGGAAACTCAGACTTTGCTGGTAACACTGGGCCGTCGGGAAGATGTCGACAAAGTGGTCCCTGCGTCTGCTCCTGCCCCCGGCGAAGATCCGGTGGAACAGGAAATATTCGGCCTGACAATCGCGGAAATGACCGATGAGCTGCGCCAGCAGCTTGGTCTGAAAAGTTCTGCCAGTGGTTTGGTGCTCAAGGATGTCGCCGAGGACAGCGAGGCCTATGAAAAGGGGCTGCGTGCGGGTGACATCATCACCGAGGCGGGGCAGCAAAAAGTTGCCAGTATCGCGGCACTACAGGAACGCATCGACGCCGCCACCGAGGCCGGGCGCAAATCGCTGCTGCTGCTGGTGCGTCGTGATGGTGATCCGCGGTTTGTGGCGCTGGCTATCCAGTAGCCCGCGTCGCAAATCTTTTGAAAGGGCGCCCCGGTGGCGCCCTTTTTCCTGTCGGTTCACGTATTTTGCAGTTCGGATGTGCCCTGTTGTGCTGGCTTCAGCAGTTCATCCAGCAGATAAGACATATCCTCAATTCTGTCGGCAATCACATGCGCCACCCCGTTTTCGCGCTGCAACTTGCCGCTGACCCGCAACAGCCGCCCGGAAATCACTGCGCGGCGAAACTTTTCATACATCGCCCGCCAGACAATGACATTGGCAACCCCGGTTTCATCCTCAAGCGTAATAAAGATCACCCCCTTGGCAGTTCCCGGCCGCTGGCGCACCAGCACCAGCCCGGCAACAACCACCCGTGCGCCATTGGGCGGCTCGTCCAGCCGACAATGGGGCAGGGCGGCGGGCGGACGAATCCAGTCTTCGGGATGTGGCGGGGATAGATTCATGAGAACAAATATAGAACATTCACGCTTTTGCGCAACCCTGTTTCAAAGGCTGGCAATTTTGCCCGCCATATTCTAAATCCCATTCCTGAACCTGATGAACTGAGAGGCAAAATGGCCAAGATTACTTATATCGAGCATAACGGCACTGAACATATCATAGAGGTCGCCAACGGGCTGACGGTTATGGAAGGCGCGCGCGACAATGACATTCCCGGGATCGAGGCCGATTGCGGCGGTGCCTGCGCCTGTTCGACCTGCCATGCTTATGTTGCGCCCGACTGGGTTGGCAAAGTGCCCGCAAAAGAGGACATGGAAGATGATATGCTCGATTTCGCCTTCGAAACGGACCCGGTGCGCTCTCGTCTGACCTGTCAGATCAAGGTCACGGACGCGCTTGACGGGTTGGTTGTGAAATTTCCAGAACGCCAAGTCTGATGCGGCGGGCCGCTTGCCTTGCGCTTGTCTTTGCGCTTGGTGCGGCTTGTGCACAGGCCGAGGGCGTGACATCGGCCCGCTATGGTGACCCGACAGGGCGCTACGATCATGGCATTCTTGGTGACGCGGTTGAATATGGCACGCTGGAGTTGACCACAGATGCCGGGCGTCGCTTGCGGATTGTTTTGCCTGAAAGCCGGGTGTTCGAAGACACGGCCCCGCGTGTTGTCGATCTGGATGGCGACGGGCAGGGCGAAGTCATCGTGGTTGAAACCGACATACGCCGGGGTGCACGTCTTGCGATTTATGGGGTCGGCGGGCTGATTGCAGCGACGCCCAATATCGGTCGAACGCATCGCTGGCTGGCACCGATTGGGGCGGCTGATCTGGATGGGGACGGGGCTTTGGAAATCGCCTATGTGGATCGCCCGCATCTGGCGCGTCTGATCCGGGTTTGGCGGTTTTCTGGCGGCACGCTGGAACTTGTCGGCGAATTGCCGGGCTATACAAATCACCGGATTGGCGAGGATACCATCGCCGGGGGTATCCGAAACTGTGGCACCGGGCCGGAAATGATCGTGGCGGATGCCGGTTGGCGCGATATTTATGCGATTACGATGAAAAAGGCCGGCGTATTTGCAGCGACCCGGATTGGTGCGCATGAAGGGCGCGGATCATTTGCGGGCGCGCTTGGCTGCTAAGGGCGATAATTTCGACTGTATATTGCCCCACAGCCACCGCGCTTTGCCCGGCGTTGCGACCCACGGGGCTTTGTTGTCCAAGGGGATAGGTGCGCCCCTAAAGAGCGCGCCAGCCAATGTCGGTTCGGTTGAACCCGCCGGGCCAGTCAATCGCCTCGACCATCTTATAGGCGCGTTCGCGCGCCTGGCTTAAGGTCTCCCCGCGCGCGGTTATATTCATAACCCGCCCGCCGGTTGCGCAGGTCTTTCCGTCGATCAGGGCTGTTCCGGCATGAAAAACCTTGCTCCAGCTGTCTTCAGGAATGCCGTCCAACCCGTTGATGACAGACCCCTTTTCATAAGCCCCAGGATATCCATTTGCGGCCATAACGATTGTGATCGCATGATCGTCGCCCCAGTTGACGGTTGCCTGATCCAACTGTCCCCGCGCGCAGGCCAACATCAGATCCAGCACCTGCGCCCCAAGGCGCATCATCAACACCTGACATTCCGGGTCGCCAAACCGGACGTTATATTCCACCAGCCGCGGCTGGGCGTCCTTGATCATGAACCCGGCGTATAACACCCCCTGATAGGGTGTGCCGCGTCGGGCCATTTCATCGACCGTTGGCTGGATGATCTGCTCCAGTGCTATTTTCACAACGGCGTCGCTCATTACCGGGGCTGGCGAATAGGCGCCCATTCCGCCGGTGTTTGGGCCTGTGTCGCCGTCAAAGGCGCGTTTGTGGTCCTGTGCGGTGCCAATGGGCAGAATGTTTTGCCCGTCGCACAGCACGAAAAACGACGCTTCTTCGCCTTCCATGAATTCTTCGATCACCACCTGCGCACCCGCATCGCCAAATGCGCCGCCAAACATGTCGTCGATTGCCGCCAGCGCGGTTTCTTCGTCCATCGCCACGATCACGCCCTTGCCGGCGGCCAACCCGTCGGCTTTGACAACGATCGGTGCGCCCTGTTGGCGGATATATTCCTTGGCCGGGCCAGCTTGGGTGAAATGCCCATAAGCGGCTGTTGGCGCATTGGCGGCGTCGCAGATTTCCTTGGTAAAGGCTTTGGAGCCTTCCAGCATCGCGGCGGCTGCCGAGGGGCCAAACGTCAGGATCGCGCTTTCGCGCAAACGGTCCGCAACGCCCGAGGTCAGCGGGGCCTCTGGCCCGATTATCACAAAGTCGATGGCATTTTCTTCGGCAAAAGTAACAACTTGCCCGCGATCATTAATGTCAAAGCTGGCGCATTCCGCAATCTCGGCAATCCCGGCATTTCCGGGTGCGACGATCAGGCGGTCGCATTTGGGGTTCTGCATCACGGCCCATGCCAGCGCGTGTTCACGCCCGCCGCTTCCTAAAATCAGGATGTTCATGGCTTCCCCCGCCTTGGCCTTTGTTGGCTTGCGTTCTAAGGTCAGCCACGCACAAGCACAAGGCAAGCCATGTCCGACCTTTTTGAAGATGCAGCACCGGGCAAAAACGCCCCTGAGTTCACCGTTTCCGAGATTTCCGGCGCGGTCAAAAAAGTTATCGAGGGCGAATTTAGCCATGTGCGCGTGCGGGGCGAAATTGGTCGGGTGTCGCGCCCGGGGTCCGGGCATCTTTATTTTGACCTTAAGGACGAGCGCGCGGTGATCGCTGCCGTCAGCTGGAAAGGGCAGGCCGCCCGGCTGGCAGTGCGCCCCGAGGAAGGCATGGAAGTAATCGCAACCGGCCGGATGACGACATTTCCGGGCCAGTCGCGCTATCAGCTGATCGTTGAAAACATCGAACCCGCCGGGGCCGGGGCGCTGATGGCGATGCTGGAAAAACGCCGCAAAGCATTGCAGGCTGAGGGGCTGTTTGAGCCCGGCTTGAAAAAACCACTGCCTTATCTGCCCGAGGTGATCGGCGTCATAACTTCGCCATCGGGTGCGGTGATCCGCGATATTCTGCATCGTTTGCGGGATCGGTTTCCGCGCAAGGTGCTGATCTGGCCGGTGGCCGTTCAGGGCCAGAAATGCGCCCCGGAAGTGACCCGCGCAATCGAAGGGTTTAACGCGCTCAGCCCCGGTGGTGCGATGCCGCGCCCGGACCTGCTGATCGTGGCGCGGGGTGGTGGTTCGGTCGAGGATCTTTGGGGCTTTAATGAGGAAAGCGTGATCCGGGCGGTCGCGGCGTCCGACATTCCGCTGATTTCGGCAGTGGGCCACGAAACCGACACGACATTGATTGATTATGTGTCTGACAAACGCGCCCCGACCCCAACGGCGGCGGCCGAACTGGCGGTGCCAGTGCGACTGGAATTACTGGCCTGGGTCGGGGAACAAGAAGGGCGGTTGTCGCGTGCGCTTAGCCAGTCAATCGGGCAACGGGGCCAGCGCTTGCGTGATCTGGCGCGCGCTTTGCCAAAATTAACGAGCCTGACCGAGGTCGCCGCGCAACGCCTAGATCGTGCAGCAGAAAGATTGCCCGCCGCGCTGCGCCTTGTCACCCAGACACGCCGCCTGCATCTGAGCGAGGTCAGTGCTGCGATCCGGCCTGATGCGCTGCGCCGGTTGCTGGGTAATGCCACGGCTCGTTTTGATGAACGTCGCGCCCGCCTTGTGCCCGGTTTGCTGAGCCGTGATATGAAGCGCAAACAGGACATGTTGGATGGCACGCTTAGCCGGCTTGATCTGACCTCGCGCAATCAGCTGGCTGGCTGGGCGCGCAAACTGGACGGTCTGGAACGCATGCGCCAGACGCTGGGATATCGGCAAACGCTGGATCGGGGCTACGTTGTGGTGCGTGGGGACGGTGACGTGGTGACCACGGCAAAGTCCGCTGCCAAGGCGCAGGCATTAGAGATCGAGTTCGCAGATGGCCGACTGGCGGTTGGTGGCTCGGCACCGAAACCCAAAGGAAAGGCGAAACCGCCGGGCGATCAGGGATCGTTGTTTTAGGGCGCTGTGGTCTGGTGCTCAGGCGCCAACCTCTGGGCCCAGACATAGCATCGGTTGGTGCGAGGCGCGGGCTTCGTAAAGTGTACGCCCCTCTGGTTCACTCATGAACACCGCCTGCAACCCTTTGCGAGATTTGAAGAAATTCCAGCATTGTGTGTCATCGGGCGCATTTTCATAGGTAAAACAGATCAGCCCTTTTTCGGCCTCCCACCATTTTCCGTCCTGACAGTCACTGCCGTCAAAGGCCCATCTGACCTGCCGGCCGGGGCGGTATTCCTCGATCCCATAGGCTTGGCCGCCGTCAAAATAAGTCAGGGTGCGGCCTTGGGTATAGGTTTCAAACTCGTCCCCGGTCAGGGGCGTTTGTGCGTGGGCGGACGCGGCGGAAAAAATCAGGACTGCAATCAGACGGAACATAGGCGAAACCTTATACAGAATTAGCGGTTTTTCTACCGCGAACATCGCGGGCCAGGTCACTCTGGCGTGATCTCGCTGCTTGTTTGTTCAGCCACGCGCGGGTCCATCATGGTGCGCCAGCGTCTGGGAAATAGCGCCAAAAACCCCATCACCGGCAAGCTGTAGGGCAGAATTGGCATGTCGCCGTCCAGCAGTAATTCGGGAAAGCGGCGCAAAGGGTGGGCGTGGTGATCCGAATGGCGCGGTGCATTCAGCATCAGACGGGCGGTAAAGCGATGTGGCGCGTTCCATGAATGGCGCGGGCTGACGGCTTGGGTTTTGCCGTCCGCGTCCTGCCAGCGGATCAAGCCATAATGCTGCACGTAATCGGACATCAGCAATTGCATCGTCGCGTAGGCGGCCAGCCCGACATAGGCCAGAATGCCTGCCAAACCGCCAATCATTGCGCCGCAGATCAGCCCCAGAACCGCGCCCCCGCCATAGATCACATAGGGATGCAGAATGCCGCCGCCGTTTTGCTTGCGCAATTGGGTTTCAGCCCGCCATCCGGCAACGAAAGAGCCAAACCAAGCACGCGGTGCGAAGGCATAGAAACTATCCCCAAGAGCGGCGCTGTTGGGATCATCCGGGGTGGCCACATGGACGTGATGCACAAGCCGATGCGCCGAGGTGTGATGACCAAACAACAGCGAACTGAATATGCTTTTCCCAAGCGTGAATTGCGCCCGGTTGGTGCGATGGATCAATTCATGTGCTGCCGGGTTGGATACTTGCCCAAAATAAAGCCCGAACCCGGCAAAGACCAGCGCCCGCGCGCCGATGCCCAGCCCCGTGCCGCCACTTATTGCCCAGATTGCCAATATCAGTAAAATAAAATGAACGCCGCCCAGAGCCATCAACAAACGATCTGCGTCAGTCTGTTGGTCATTAGCGTTAGAGCGGGGCGAAAATGTGCTGTTCAACTGATCCAATAAAAACGCAAACACCGTCAGATAAATCACGGCGATCCACCCATAAATGCCACCCAAGAATGCCGCCAGCACTAGAAATGGCACAGGCAGCAGGCTTGC
>JAHRVD010000193.1 GCA_019090845.1 Marinosulfonomonas sp. | reverse complement strand
TGAGATTGGTACCGAGGCGAAGCCGTCTTTGGTTGGTTTGGTGCCGGCTTGATAGAATTATTCGCGCCAATTGCCGAAGTTGGTGATGAAGTGTTGCTGGTCGCATTTCTCGTTTTTCTTCGGGTTGGGGCGGCAGTCGCAGTTCTTCCCGTTGTTGGCGAACAATCGGTCCCGCAGCGTGTCCGTCTTGTGATAGCTTTGTGTTTTACCGCAGTTGTGACGCCAGCGGTATTTTCGCTATTTTCAAAGGTGGAACCTACACTGGCGTCGGCATTGCGGTTCTTGTTCTCCGAAGTCATTTTCGGACTGGCGATCGGGCTATCGCTTCGGCTCTTTATCCATGCGTTGCAGATAGCAGGATCTGTTGCCGCGCAATCAACATCGTTGTCCCAAATCTTTGGTGGCGCCACAGCCGAGCCTCAACCGGCTATCGGTCATCTGTTTTTAGTTGCCGGATTGGCATTGGCTGTTTCGTTTGGGCTGCATGTGCAGGCGGCCCAGTTTTTGGTCTATTCGTATGAGATTTTGGAACCAGGGACGTTCCCTGACGGCGCTGAATTTTCGGCTTGGGGGGTTTTCAGAATCAGTCGGGCATTTGGATTGGCATTCTCGTTGGCGGCGCCATTTGTTATCGCGTCGCTGATCTACAACACGGCTATGGGTGTGATTAACAGAGCGATGCCGCAGCTGATGGTGTCTTTCGTTGGCGCACCGGCCATAACCGCTGGAGGCTTGATTTTATTGTTTGTGACGACGCCATTGATATTGCAGGTATGGATGGCAGCGCTGACACATTTTCTGAATGACCCGTTTGGAATTTCACCGTGAGTCAGGGCGAAGACGACACTGAAAAACAGTTTGAACCTACCCAGAAGAAACTGGACGATGCGCGCAAAAAGGGAGAGGTCCCGAGGTCAACCGATCTAACTACAGCGGCTGCTTATTGTGGGTTTTTGTTGGTGGCGCTGTCTTTGGGCGGTGCGTCGTTAAGCGATCTGGGTTCCGCGCTAACCCAGTTGATTGCACAACCCGACTATTTGTCTGCGGATTTGTTCGCGGGCGGGCACATAGTAGTATTCTCATCGATAATTCTGGCGGCAATCAAACCAGTATTGGTCTGGTTTGGAATCCCGGCCGCCGCAGCATTGCTGGCGATAATAGCACAGCGGTCATTCGTCGTTGCGCCATCCAAACTTGCACCGAAAATCAGTAAAATTTCGATCATAGCAAATGCAAAAAATAAATTTGGGCGACAAGGATTGTTCGAGTTCCTGAAAAGCTTTTCCAAACTTCTGGTCTATTCGCTATTCTTGGGCGTATTTTTGGCCAATCACACGTCGGAAATAGCGGCTGCAGTAACCCTTGAACCTGCGGCAGTGACCGCAACGATGGTACGTCTGGCCGTCGAGTTCTTGCTCGTTGTGCTATTAGTTTCTGCTGCGATCGGAGGGATTGATTTCCTTTGGCAGAGTTCCGAGCATATTCGCAAGAATCGGATGTCACGCCAGGAAATTGTGGACGAATCCAAACAGATGGAAGGTGATCCCCACATAAAGCAGAAACGTCGTCAGAAGGCGCAGGAAATTGCACTTAACCAAATGATGGCCGACGTCCCATCGGCCGACGTTATCATTGTTAACCCAACACATTTTGCCGTCGCTTTGAAATGGAGCCGCGCTCGGGGCGAGGCTCCGGTTTGTGTTGCCAAGGGTGTCGATAATGCGGCGGCCCGAATCCGGGAAATTGCACAAGAATCGGGTATTCCGGTTCAGCACGATCCACCAACAGCCCGAGCACTATATGCAGGCATTGATGTTGGCGAACAAATCAGGCCCGAACATTTTAAGGCCGTCGCAGCTGCAATCCGATTTGCAGAGGCAATGAATACGAAGGTCAAGGGGCAGGTATGGCGAAAATGAAAGACGATTTTCAGGCGCTGGTTCCACTAATGGAAATGATGCGCGATGCTGAAATGCAAAAATTGACGGTAACCAACCAGAAGATCGAGACTCTCGAAAAAGAAATTCGGTCACTGAGGGCGCAATTTCGTTTGGAAGCACCAAGTGTTAGCGGATATCTTGGCGCGGATTTCCATGTTCGAAACATTTGGCGAAATTGGGTTGAAAAAAGAGGCCAGGAATTGTCATCAGAATTGATAAACTTGGCCGCAGATCGCGAAATTCAAAAAGCGAAATTGGCAGTTGCACTGGGTCGCGCGGATGTGGTGGCTGACCTTGCAAACCGGAAAGCCAAGAGCCCGGGAACATACTAGCCGGCGGACACTGGCCGTCTCACCGAAACCACATTAGGCGTCCTGGCGCACGACATCAACAATCAAGACATCGGAGATCGTTGAACCTAGTGTCTTAATAGCAGCTTCTCGTAATGCATCACGTAGCAGCGACATGTTCAGGCCGCTTGTAAACGCCCCGTCAAATCCGCCAGCGTTTGCGTGATCAAATAGAACCTGAAGGAATACATCGCGTATCTTGGGTTCGCGCTGATAGACCAACTCTTGTTGCCCGCTGGCGACTTCAAGGCTTAGTGCGAGCACGACAAGGGCACTGACGCGGCCGTCTTTCACCACCGGAATAACAAACTGATTGTTCAGTTTTACATAATCCACATTCTCGTTGGTACCTGCTTCATGTGTTGTTGTATCGGTAACATTTGCCGCTTTATCGCCTGCATGGGCCGCCGAAACATCCCCGCAAGGATTAATGTCTACGACTTCTGTGGGATCTGGCCGCAGTATAATGCCGCCACCAACGCCCGCGCCGAGACCCAAAATGGCTAACAAAATAGGAAAAACTTTACCCATTACCCTCTACCTCAGAATGGAAGAATACTATCAACTACCCGTTGGCCGTAACGCGGCCTCTGGTTATTGGAAATCTGCCCTCGGCCGCCGTAAGAAATCCGGGCGGATGCAATCTTGTCGTATGTTATCTCGTTTTGTCGGGAAATGTCTTCAGGTCGGACATATCCTGACACAAGTAATTCGCGCACCTCGAAATTTACCCGCACTTCCTGAGTGCCCTGAATTTCCAGCACACCGTTGGGCAGAACTGAGGTAACTGTTGCCGCAACTCTCAGGGTGAGCTTTTCCTTTCGACGAACCGATCCGTCGCCGCTTGCTTCGCTAGAAGAGTTCGTCGAAACGGCGGAATCCAAGCTGGCGCCCTCGGGCAGAAGCGGGTTTATGCGTTGCGGAATCCCCAGCAATGATGGCAATGCCATTGATTGCGACCCGCTGCGGCTACTTGTTGTTGAATTAGAGATTTCTGCCTTGTCATCAATTTCAATGACTACGGTCATGATGTCACCCTGACGAAGTGCTCGCCGATCACCAAGCAGAGATTGTCTGCCACCGCTCCATAACGATGCAGTGTCTGTGTTGTCTTTCCGGTCGGCCTGGGATGGCAAGCCGGGCGACATCATTGCCAGATGTTCGGCGCCATTGGCGCTGGTGGTCAGCCTTGTTGCGGAATCAATTTTATCCAGCCGTGCGCAGGCAGGAATGAGCAATAGCAACAACAGTAGATTTCGCATGTAAACCATCCAATTTTGGTTAGTAGCCGCGGACAAAAACTGTTCCATCCTGGCTAACGATTCCGGTAACTGTTTGCCGAGAGGCAAGATTCATAATCCGAACAGATTCGCCGATACCAGCGCGTCCGAGTGAGCGCGCTTCGGCGGAAATGGTAAGCCCGCCGCGCCGATACATCAGCGTCACGATCTGGTTGCGCTGAACGATCACCGCCGGTCCAATGTCGCGACTATTTATCGGTCGTCCTTCATAAAGTGTGACGCGCGTTTCCAGACCGACGACATTGTTGATGTCTGTCAGGGCGCTGGGTGAACTGTTTCGTACTAAAGTGACGTCGGCTTGGGTCAAAACCGTATGTGCACGCACGGTGCGTGTCGCAATCAACGTGTCGGCAAATGCGATTGTTGGAAACATAAGAATTGCCAATGCAATATTTCCAAGTTTCATCTAGCGCACCTGGGTGGTTGCGGCCAACATTTGATCCGCAGCGGTTATAACCTTGGCGTTCAATTCATAGCCGCGCTGGGCCTCGATCAATTCGGTCACTTCCCTGACGGCATCAACCGAGGAATCCTCCAAATAACCTTGGCGCAATGTACCCAAACCATCGGATCCGGGCGTCGTCACAAGCGCCGAGCCAGAGGCAGATGTTTCGAGAAACAGGTTATTCCCCATCGCCTCAAGTCCCTTGGCGTTGGCAAACCCTGCCAACGTGAATTGTCCCAACAACTCTGGCTCTACGCGGTCACTGAAATATGCGTAAACCTCGCCCTCGGCATTGGTTGAAATACTGCGTGCATCCGACGGTACAACAATGTCCGGAACCACCGGGTGACCATCGGACGTGACAACCAATCCATCGGCAGAACGCTTTAATGCGCCGTCGCGGGTGTAAGCAGACAATCCCGACGGAAGCGTCACTTCAAAGTATCCCTGACCTTCGATGGCAAAATCCAGATCGCCATTTGTTGGTGAAAGCGACCCCTGCGATAGATTTACAGTTACCGAGGAAGGACGCACGCCAAGTCCCAGTTGAATACCGGTCGGCAAGACTGTTCCGTTGGATGAATTGATCGATCCGGCCCGGGTCAATTGCTGGTAGTGCAAATCGGAAAACTCGGCGCGCCGCGCGTTGTAGCCAGTGGTATTCATATTGGCGAGGTTATTTGATATCACCTCGACCCGCATTTGTTGGGCGCTCATTCCAGTGGCCGCAATTTTTAGTGCTCGCATTTCTAACTCCTCTATCGGCCAAGTGTCTGCATGACGCTTCGAATTCGTTCGTCTTCCTGATCAAGCAGTTTTTGCCCCAGTTCGTAGGCATGTTGGACTTCAATCATCCGGGCAATTTCAAGCACCGGGTTCACATTGGAATTTTCCAGAAACCCCTGTATAATTTGCGGGTTAGAAACAGTGTTCAGGTCATCGCCGGTTTGGAACATTGCGCTTCCGGCACGGACAATTTTCGCAGGGTCTGCGGGTGCAAATATTCCGATCTGTGCTAACGGTCGTCCATCTGTCGAGACCGTGCCGTCGCTGGCAATTGCAACGGATTTTGCATCCGGCGGCACGAAAACAGGGGCAGACCCGACGTCCAAAACGCGGTGACCGTCGGTTGTCACCAATTCGCCATCTGCATTTGGCGTAAAACTACCGGCTCTTGTCAGTTGATTCCCGTCTGGAGTTTCGACAAGAAAAAACCCGGGGCCTTCAATCGCCAAATCGAATGGATTCGCTGTCTGCGTCATTGGGCCCTGTGCTTGGTTGGTCGCCCGGACATTTGCATGAGCCATCGAAAGTGAGGGGTCGCCGCCATCCATCGCGTGGACGTATTCTGCAAAAACCAAACCTTCTTTGCGAAACCCGTTCGTGGAAATATTGGCGATATTATTTGCGACCATTTGCATTTCTCGCAATAGGCCGGATTGGCGACCAAGAGAGGTGTATCCGGCGTTATCCATGGATCAGACCCCTGCGATCAGCGGAACAATTCGCTGAGTAAAAAATGCTGTAATGGATTCCGTCATGAAGCCCATCGAGGCCCAGAATACAGCCAAAATGGCAGCGAGCTTTGGGACGAACGTCAGCGTCATTTCCTGAATGGAGGTAAGGGCCTGAAACAAACCGACGGTTACACCAGCGATAAGTGCCACGAGCAGTATTGGCGTTGAGATTACAACGGCAACCCAAAGACCCTGACGCAAGGTGTCATAAAAAACTATTTCGTCCATCAGATTACACCGGCATCCGGAGGATTTCCTGGTAGGCTTCCACAACTTTGTTACGAACGGTGACCGCTGTTTCGACCGCCAGCTCGGTTTGTGCCAACGCCTGAACAAGAGCGTGTGGATCAGCGCCGCCGGTCAGGGTTGCTTTGGCAGTTTCTTCGCCAGCGCGTAGTAATTCTGCGAATTCTCCGGCTGCTTTTGATATATCACCTTGCCCGCCCGGTGCGGGTTTTGCCGCTGTTGCCGGGCGGGTCGCTGCATATTGCTGGGCGGCGAGTGAGGAACGTAGGTCCATTCTGGTCTCCTCTAACGGCGCAGAAGTTCAAGCAGGCTTTTGGACATTTGCCGGGCCTGATCGAACATCTTTAAATTCGCCTCATAGCTGCGCTGCGCTTCGCGCGCGTCAGCGATTTCGACCACCAGATCGACATTCGATCCATCGTAGTGGCCAGTTTCATCGGCCATAGGATGGCCGGGATCGAAAATTTTCGATAATTCGCGTTGGTCCAGTTCAATCTGGCCAGACTGGACCGCGCCGGTCATTTTTCCGGCCTGCATTTCAGATTCAAAACTGATTGTTTTGCGGTGATAGCCAGGGGTGTCTGCGTTCGCGATATTTTCGGAAACGTGACGAATTCGATTCGCCTGCGCCCGCATGCCACTGGCCGACAGCTGAAGAGTATTGAAAAGGTCACTCATAATTTTGATTCCCCCCTAGCGTCCGCGACCAAGACTGGTGCGTATGATGTTAAGAGAGCTGGAATAGACGGAAAGGGCCAAATCGTGCTGGTGACGAACCTCGGTCGCTTTCACCATCTCCAGTTCCAGAGATACGTTGTTTCCATTGGGTGAGGATTCACCACCTGCATCGAGCAGCTTAGCCGCGGTGTTTCTAGCGGCGTCTGACGTCAGGTGCGTTTGGCGAGTCGTCCGTAAAACGCTCGAGTCTGAATTCTTGTAGTTGTCCGAAAAAGACTCGGTATCTTTGGCCCGATACCCCGGTGTATCCG
>JAHRVD010000192.1 GCA_019090845.1 Marinosulfonomonas sp. | reverse complement strand
GATGGTGACAGACGGGCCGCCCGAAAAACTGACGCTTTCAATCACATCCGGGTAAAGTGTGCCTTGCGCCAGAAACTTGGCACCGCCCACATCAGCTGCATGTTTTTGAAAGACATCAATAAACAGCTTGCCGATGGTCTTGCGCTTGACCTCGGGATCAGACACGCCTTCCAGCGCGCCAAGGAACAATTCCTGCTCATCGGCATGGATAAGGGGCATGTTGTAATGGTCGCGGAACATGGTCACGACTTCGCTGGCTTCGTCCTTGCGCAGCAAGCCGTGGTCAACAAATACGCATGTTAGCTGATCGCCAATAGCCTCGTGGATCAGCACCGCGGCGACGGAACTGTCGACCCCGCCCGAAAGCCCGCAGATCACCTTGGCGTCGCCAACCTGATCGCGGATTTGGCGGATCGCTTCGTCGCGGTAAGCGCCCATGGTCCAGTCGCCCCTGAAACCGGCGATCTTGATGAAGTTTTCATATAGCTTGGCACCGTTTGGCGTGTGATGCACCTCGGGGTGGAATTGCACGGCAAAGAAATTGCGCGCCGGATCGGCGGTGGCGGCAAAGGGGGCATTGGGCGAGGTTGCGTAAACCTCAAAGCCCGGCGCGATGTCGGACACATGGTCGCCGTGGCTCATCCAGACTTGTTCGCGGTCCTCATTGAACCAGCCGTGCAGAAGATCGGATGAGGCTTGCGCTGGGGTCACAAACGCGCGGCCAAATTCGGCCGTGCCGCTGCCCCGCTCAACCCGTCCGCCCAGCATTTGCATCATCACCTGCTGACCATAACAGATGCCCAGAACCGGAACGCCAAGATCAAACACCGAACTGGGCGGGCGGGGTGAACCGTCGTCGATCACGCTGGCCGGGCCACCCGAAAGGATCACCGCCTTGGGGGCAAATTCCCGCAAAAACGCGTCGTCGACGTTCTGGAACGGGTGGATTTCGCAATAGACGTTAAGCTCGCGTAGGCGGCGGGCAATCAGCTGGGTTACCTGGCTGCCAAAGTCTATGATCAGAAGGCGGTCGTGGGATGTATCAGTCATGACTGCGCAATAGGGCGGCTTGGGGCGATAGGCAAGGGTGCGGGCTGGTGCCGGGTGCGGGAAATGTCGCTTTTTCCCCTGTGATGACGGAATTGCCCCATGCCCTGCATCAGCAACAGGCTAGATCGGTTTTAGCACTTGTGAACAATGGGGTTGGAAATGGCGCAAGCACAGGGTCAAAAACCAACGCGACGTGGCGGTGGCGGGGCTGCGCGCCGGGCCGAGCGCACGGCCGTACGGATCGAAACCGCCGGTGTGATCGAGCGTGACATTCCCAACTTTGAAATTCTGAACGCTGAAGCGTTGGAAATAATCGAAGCGAACGCCGAAACCGTTCTGGCCGAGATCGGCGTCAACTTTGTTGATAACCCGGCGGCCTTGGCGCGCTGGCGCGAAGCGGGCGCAGATGTGCGCGGCGAGCGGGTTTTTATTCCCCGCGGGCTGGCAAGAAAACTGTGCAAAACCGCACCGGCAAGTTTCACCCAACATGCCCGCAACCCTGCGCGCAATGTAACGATTGGCGGGCGCTCGCTGGTGCTGGCGCCGGTCTATGGGCCGCCGTTTGTGCGCGACCTGCAAGGCGGGCGGCGTTACGCAACGATCGAGGATTTTCGCGCCTTTGTGAAGCTTGGCCAGATGTCCAAATGGCTGCATCATTCCGGCGGCACCCTGTGTGAGCCAACGGACATCGCGGTGAATAAACGCCATCTGGATATGTTGCTGGCGCATATGACCCTGTCGGACAAACCGTTCATGGGATCGGTGACAGAACCGGACCGCGCGCAGGATTCTGTTGATATGTCGCGGCTGTTGTTTGGGTCCGATTTCGTGGATCAGAACACCGTGATGACCTCGCTGATCAACATCAACTCACCGCTGACATTTGACGCCGTGATGATGGGCTCGCTAGAGGTGTACGCCCGCGCCAATCAGGCCTGCATCATTTCGCCCTTCATAGTGGGCGGGGCGATGGCCCCGGTTTCCGTCGCCGGAACCTTGACGCAAGTGTTGGCCGAGGTTTTGGCCGGTGTCGCCTATAGCCAGTTGGTGCGTGCTGGCGCGCCTGTCGTGTTTGGCGCCTTCGTTACTTCGATTGACATGAATTCCGGCGCACCGACATTTGGCACACCCGAAGCTGCGCAGATCACCTATGGGGCGGGCCAACTGGCGCGACGACTGGGGCTGCCATACAGATCTGGCGGGGCGTTCTGCGGCTCTAAGCTGCCCGATGCGCAGGCGGCTTATGAAAGCGCGAATTCGCTGAATGCGGCGTTGTTGTCGGGGGTGAATTTCATGCTGCATTCCTGCGGATGGCTGGAAGGCGGGCTGGTTGCCAGTTTTGAAAAGTTTGTGCTGGATGCGGATCAGCTTGGGGTTTTGCACCATCTGGCCAAGGGGGTGGATACCTCGGAAAATGGGCAGGCGATGGATGCGATCCGCGAGGTTGGACCGGGCGGGCATTATCTTGGGTGCGCCCATACGCAGGCAAATTTCAAGGACGCTTTCTGGCGCTCGGAT
>JAHRVD010000191.1 GCA_019090845.1 Marinosulfonomonas sp. | reverse complement strand
TTTTCCAATTTCTGAAATCTATGTGCCGGTGAAACGCATGAAAACGCTGGATGCAGCGAAGGTTCAGGAAATCGCCGAAAGCATGTTGGAAGATGGGCAAACCACGCCGATCCGGGTTCGTGCGGGCAAGGACAGGTTCGTGCTGATCGAAGGTCTTCACCGTCTTGAAGCACTTAGGGCATTGGGCGAAGAGTCCGTCGAAGGATATTTGGTTCAGGCACGTCTGCACTGATTTTCCACAGGGCCGTTTCCTGGTGATTTTGCGAGCTTGTTACTAACTGACCGGTCAGTTAGTAACAAGTATGCCAAAAGAATCATATCAGCCAAACGAGGCTGGCCAACCCACAGACGACCACCCGAAATTCCGGCGACGCGCAGATGCGCGACCTGATGAAGTGCTTGATGCGGCGCTGGCGCTATTTACCCAAAACGGATTTGCAAAAACGACCGTCGAACAGATAGCTACCCGCGCGGGCCTGTCTAAAGGTGCCGTCTATCTGTATTTCCCGTCAAAAAAGGCGCTGCTAGAGGGGCTGGTGGCGCGCGCTATCGTGCCGACTGCCGATCAGGCGCTTGGGGTCATTGCGGGCTATCGGGGTGATCCACGTCCGGTGATCCGCAAGTTCATGACTATGACAGCGTTTGCAGCATCCGGACCAAACGTATTTGCCGTGCCCAAATTGGTAATGCGGGAGGCGGTGAATGCACCTGAGATTGCACAAATGTATCGCACCCAGGTGCTGGACAAAGTCATCCCGGCGCTGACGGCATTGATCGGGCAGGGGGTGGAAGGCGGTTTTATTCGTCCGGTCGATCCTGAACTGACGGTTCGAAGCTTGATTGGACCTTTGCTGCTGCACGTCATGTTGGCAGAGGTATTCGAAGTTCAGCCTGACGACGGTTTGGAATTTGAAAAATTGGTCAACAACCACCTTTCCATTCTTTTTGCCGGCCTTGAACCTGAAATGGAGGATAAGAAATGAGCAGTCTTCCCACGTGGCTTGTAAGCGCAATTGCATTTGTCCTGCCCGGTTTCGGGCAACCGCCAGATTCAGTTTTTAACGGATACCTTGAAGGCGACTATGTGCATGTTGCACCGTCTGGTTCAGGGCGGATTGTCTCGGTTGCTGTGGATGAGGGGGATCAGGTCGCTTTGGGACAGCAGGTGTTACAACTTGATGATACGAAAGAAAAAGCAACCCTGCGTGCTGCCCAGGCGCAGGTTGCTGTGGCGCAGGCAAATTTGGCAAACCTTCAAACCGGCCGGCGGAGCGAAGAAATTGAAGTGATCCGGGCCACTTTGAGCCGTGCCGAGGCCGACCAGCATCTGGCGCGAACAACGTTGGAACGCTCTGAACAGCTTTCGGCCCGGGGGTTGTTGCCGTCCGCACAGGTAGAAGCAGAAATGGCTGCGTTGGACAGTGCCAATGCGTTGGTCGCCCAGTTAAGCGCCGAGCTTATAGTTGCGGAACTGCCGGCAAGGGATGCGCAGGTTGTTGCAGCCGAGGCATCGTTGGCAGCAGCCCGTGCCAATGCAGATCTTGCCCGTTCTGCCCTTGATGACCGGATTGTTTTGGCACCAGTAGCAGGGCTGGTTGAACGGGTGTTCTTTAGCGATGGCGAAGTTGTGGGTATCGGCGCTCCGGCGATGTCCATCCTTCCTCCGGGCAATCTCAAGGCATTGTTTTTTTTGCCGGAACCGGAACGGGCCGGGTTTGCAATCGGTGATGTGCTGGCATTGTCGTGTGATGGCTGCGCGCAGGGTCTGACGGTTAAAATCACCCGTATGGCGTCGGACCCGCAATACACGCCGCCGATCCTATACAGCCGCGACGAACGCGCGCGTCTGGTGTTTCGCGCCGAGGCCGTTTTGACCGACAGCCTGGGTTTGATGCCCGGGCAACCGATTACCTTGCGACGCCAGCCATGAACGCGCCAGAAATGGCGATTTCGGTGCGCGGACTGACCAAGGTATTTGGCGACCGGAAGGTTGTTGATGATTTTGACATGGAAGTTCCAAAGGGTGCGATCTACGGATTTCTTGGGCCAAACGGCAGCGGCAAAACCACAACAATTCGTATGATGTGCGGCTTGCTGACGCCGAACGGGGGCCAAGGCCAATGTTTGGGATACGACATTTTGACCGAGTCACGACGGATCAAAGAACACGTCGGGTACATGACGCAGAAATTCTCGCTTTACGAAGATTTAACGATACGGGAGAACCTCGATTTCATCGGCCGTATGTATCGAATGAAAGATCGACGCAAAAAGGTGGATCAGGCGTTATTGGATTTAGGCTTGGCGGACCGTGCCAAACAGTTGGCCGGCACATTGTCAGGCGGCTGGAAGCAGCGGCTCGCACTGGCTGCCTGCATGCTGCATAGCCCCCAATTGCTACTATTGGATGAACCCACAGCGGGGGTTGATCCCAAAGCGCGCCGGGATTTTTGGGATGAAATACGACGGTTATCGGCGCGAGGGGTCACTGTTTTGGTTTCAACCCACTACATGGATGAGGCCGTGCAATGTGATGCGCTGGCCTACATCGCCTATGGGAAAAAGCTGATTTCAGGACCGGCGGCGGAGATTCCCAAAATGATTGGTCTGTCTACGTGGCGTGTCGATGGGCCGGATATTAACGCTTTAGAGGCCGAATTGCGCACAACCCCCGGCGTTGGGCAGGTGGCCCGGTTTGGGGCGGTGTTGCATGTTTCGGGCACCGATGCAGCGGCGCTTGATCGGGCTGTGAGTGCGCAAAAAAAGCGCGAAACCCACAACTGGAAACGGAAAGAGGCGGGGCTGGAAGAGGCTTTTATTTATTTGATGGCAGGGGCTTCGGATAATTTCACCGAATTTGCGGGAAAGGCCTGACTATGTTTTCACTCGCCCGATTTGGTGCTGTTTTGTTTAAAGAGTTTGTCCAAATGCGCCGGGATCGCGTGACGTTTGGAATGATGATCGGAATTCCGATCATGCAGCTTTTGCTATTTGGATTTGCGATAAATTCTGACCCCAAGAACCTGCCTACATTGGTCGAAATGGCCGATACCGGACCGGTAACGCGGGCGGTCTTAAAGGGCATGGAAACATCAGACTATTTCAAGTTCGTAGGTACCGTGACCAGCAAGCAAGAGAGCGACCGTGCGCTGCGCGAAGGCTCGGCCAGTTTTGTGGTTGTCATTCCTGCCAATTTTGAACGTGACGCGGCGCGCGGGCTGAGGCCGGACATCTTGCTGTCGGCGGATGCATCCGACCCTGCTGCGGCAAGTGGGGCCGTTAGCGCCATGACCGGAATTGTGCAGGTGGCAATCAATGAAACCCTGACCGGGCCGCTTCAATTTGCAGCCCGCGCTCCGCCACCGTTTTCGGTAAGCATACATCGCCAGTATAATCCCGAGGGCAAAACCGCGACCAATATTGTGCCGGGATTGTTGGCGATCATCCTTTCCATGACAATGGTTATGATCACTGCCGTGGCGATTGTTCGCGAAACCGAAAAAGGAACGATGGAGGCCCTGATAGCAACGCCGGTGCGACCGATGGAGGTGATGCTTGGAAAGATCATCCCTTACGTCTTTGTCGGATACGTCCAGACATTTGTTTTTCTTGTCGCGGCACGGTTCTTGTTCGATGTCCCGTTTACCGGCAGCTTTTTAGCATTTTTTGTGGGTTTCAATCTATACATAGTGGTGAATTTGGCGCTTGGATTTCTGATTTCCACGTTATCGAAATCTCAAATGCAGGCGATGCAAATCTCTTTCTTCACGTTGTTGCCCACAATCCTTCTGTCAGGGTTCATGTTTCCATTTGCCGGAATGCCGGGCTGGGCGCAGGCCATTGGCTCGGCCATTCCGGCAACGCATTTTTTGCGGCTTACCCGGAAAGTCATGCTGAAAGCGGGATCATTGCCCGACATTACCGGCGATATGTCGGCAATTGCGTTCATCATGTTCGTCATCGTTGCCGTGGCCTTGATGCGATATCGCCAAACGCTTGATTAGTGACACGCCGGGCATTCCGGCATGCCGAAAATTGACGATCTGGGGCACCTTTAGGTTGGCTGGTCAATTTGGCTATTTCGGATAACCCGCCTTTTGCAACCCTTCCAGGACATGCTCAAAACCATGTGGTGGAAGGTTCCATTTTTTCATTTCTGCGGTGACGGACATTCCCGGCCTCAGTTTTGTGATCTGGTCCAGTGATGCAGCAGCTTCGCTTCTGCCTAATTGGCCCAACGCCGCCGCGTTCAACAGATGAGTCCAATAAAAATTGGGCATACTGATACGCTGGACATCTGCAAGCATGTCTTCGTAGGCATGCTGATGGTAATGAAACATAGCCGAACCAAAAAGATACCAGCCCGGATGCAGCGGGTTAAGTTGCTGCGCCCGCTTTGACAATTCCGTGCCGCGTTCAAATTCACCCATGAAAGCCAAAAAGTGGCCAATATCGGCCAAAATCTCTGGATCATTCGGGTTCAGATCAAGCGCAATTTTTGCTTCGGCCTCGAACTTTGCGTTGTCCTTTCGAAAGAAATGAACAATCGCCAGCCAACAATGCGCGTAGGCGTTCTGAGGATCGAGCCGCGTTGCGGACAACGCCATTTTTAGTGCCCGGTCGACCGGGTCAGGCCGGGGGTTGGCATTAAAGCGATGTTCAGCAAGATAGACATTTGCCAGCATGGCATAGGCTTCGGAATAATTCTGATCGAGCGCAATTGCCCTTTCCAGCAGGTCGCGGGCCTCGGCGTGCATTTTATCGTTCAACGTGCCTGTGTAACGCCGCGCGCGCAGCA
>JAHRVD010000190.1 GCA_019090845.1 Marinosulfonomonas sp. | reverse complement strand
GCATGTGACGGCAGGACCAATTGCGCTGGTTGTGGGGGCTGTGCAACTTTTTCCAAGCGTTCGGGCCAAACGCCCGGTCCTGCACCGTTGGGCCGGCAGGGTATATGGCGTTTCGGTGCTGGTGGCGGGGCTGTCGGGGTTCATTGTCGCCATGGGCGCTGCCGGCGGGCTGTCAGCGCAGCTTGGTTTTGGCGTATTGTCGATTTTGTGGATCATGACGACCGTTCAAGGGGTGCGGTTTGCCCGGTCGCGCCAGTTCGCCCGGCACCGCCGTTGGATGGTCCGCTCGTTCGCCCTGACATTTGCCGCCGTTACATTGCGCCTGTACCTGCCAATCTTTTTTGCCAACGGATTTGATTATACTCAGGCATCCGTCTACGTGGCATGGATATGCTGGATACCCAACTTGCTGGTGGTCGAATTCTGGCATCGTAGGGGCAGCTGAGGCAACGCCAGAACACTGTTGTTAGCCACAATGCGCAGAATTGTCGCCGGTGTCAGCCGTGTGGCGTTCCTGCGGGCATTATTCCGTCGAAAATTCAGATACGGGCCAATTATTTGCGACACACTGCCCAACCAATGCGGCTTGGCGGTGCAAACCGTCAGTCTTCCAGTTCCACCAGCAAATCCTTGGCGTCGATCTGGCTGGCGGTCTGCACATGCACTGCTTTGATCACCGCGTCCCGGTCCGCATGGATGCCGGTTTCCATTTTCATCGCCTCGATTGTCAGCAACAGGTCGCCTTCTTTGATCTTGGCACCGGGTTGAACGGCAACAACCGCGACGACGCCGGGCATTGGTGCGCCGATGTGGTTAGGGTTGTCGCTGTCGGCCTTGGGGTGGACGATCTTGGTGGCTGCTACCTTGCGGTTGGCCACGCGGATTGCACGGGGCTGGCCGTTGATTTCAAAGAAAACCTTTGCCTCGCCCTCTTCGTTGGTTTCGCCGATTGCCTGACAGCGGATTTCAAGCGTGACGCCGGGATCAATCTCGGCGCTCAGCTCATCACCCGGTTTCATGCCGTAAAAAAAGGCGCTGGTTGGCAGGGTGCGGACCGGCCCGTAGATGCGGTGGCGGCCCATGTAATCAAGGAAAACCTTGGGATACATCAGGTAGCCGTTCAGGTCTTCATCGTTGATTTTGAAACCGCCCAGTTCTTTTGACAGGGCGCTTCGGGTGGCCTCTATGTCAACCGGTTCTGTGTGCAGGCCGGGGCGGTCGGTGATTGGCTTTTCGCCTTTAAGCACTTTTTTCTGGATGCCTTTGGGCCAGCCGCCGGGGGGCTGGCCAAGCGTGCCGCGCATCAGGTCCACGACGCTTTCGGGAAAGGCGACGTCTTTTTTGGGGTCCTCGACCTCGGCGCGGGTCAGGTTCTGGCTGACCATCATCAGCGCCATGTCGCCCACAACCTTGCTTGATGGCGTGACCTTAACGATATCGCCAAACATCTGGTTCACATCGGCGTAAGTTTGCGCCACTTCGTGCCAGCGTTCCTCAAGCCCCATCGAGCGGGCCTGTGCCTTTAGGTTGGTGAACTGGCCGCCGGGCATTTCGTGCAGGTACACCTCGGATGCGGGGGCCTGAAGGCCACTTTCAAAGGCGGCGTAATGTTCGCGCACGTTTTCCCAGTAGTTTGAAATCTCGCGGATCGCGCTGATGTTCAGGCCGGTGTCGCGTTCGGTATTGCGCAGCGCTTCGACGACAGTGCCAAGGGTTGCCTGACTGGTATTGCCCGAAAAGCTGTCCATCGCGCAGTCAACCGCGTCCACGCCGACCTCGGCTGCGGCAAGGATTGTGGCGCAGGCAACGCCCGCTGTGTCATGGGTATGGAAATGGATCGGCAGACCGACTTCTTCTTTCAGCGCCTTGACAAGCACCTTCGCGGCGGCGGGTTTTAGCAGGCCGGCCATGTCTTTCAGGCCCAAAATATGCGCACCTGCCGCCTGCAATTCCTTGCCCATGGCAACGTAATATTTCAGGTCGTATTTCGCGCGGTCCGGGTCCAGCAGGTCGCCGGTATAACAGATTGTCGCTTCGCAGACCTTGTTCTGTTCAATGACTTCGTCCATCGCCACACGCATATTTTCAACCCAGTTAAGGCTGTCAAACAGGCGGAACACATCAATGCCATTGGCCGCAGCGCGCTGAATGAAAAAACGCACGACGTTATCGGGATAATTGGTGTAGCCCACGCCATTGGATGAGCGGAACAACATCTGCGTCATTACATTGGGCACTGCGGCCCGGATATCGCGCAGCCGCTGCCAGGGACATTCCTGCAAGAACCGATAGGCGACATCGAACGTCGCGCCGCCCCAACATTCCAGTGAAAACATTTGCGACAGATTAGCACCGTAAGCCGGTGCAATCCGCACCATGTCGATCGAGCGCATTCGTGTCGCCAGCAACGACTGATGGCCGTCGCGCATTGTTGTGTCGGTGATCAGCAATTGCTTTTGCTCTGACATCCAGTCGGCGACCGCCTGTGGTCCGTGCTGATCCAGAAGATCGCGGGTTCCGGGCAAAACTTTGGCACCCTTTGGCTGAAGTGCGCGCGGTTCCTTGACGTCGGCGGGCGGTTTTGGTTGGCCCTCGGTGGCCGAATGACCGTTGACCGAAATATGCGCCAGATAGGTCAGTATCTTGGTGGCCCGGTCGCGACGGGTGCGAAAACTGAACAGTTCCGGGGTCTCGTCGATGAATTTCGTGTGGTATTCGTAGTTGAGGAACTTGGGGTGTTTCAGCAGGTTCTCGACAAAGGCGATATTGGTGCTGACGCCGCGGATACGAAATTCGCGCAAGGCCCGGTCCATGCGGGCGATGGCGGCCTCGGGCGTTGGGGCCCAGGCGGTGATTTTTTCCAGCAGGCTGTCGTAATAGCGGGTGATTACCGCTCCGGAATAGGCGGTGCCGCCGTCCAGCCGAATGCCCATGCCCGTGGCCGAACGATAGGTGGTGATCCGTCCGTAATCGGGAATAAAATTGTTTTGCGGGTCTTCGGTGGTGATCCGGCATTGCAGTGCGTGGCCCGAAAGCTGAACGTCATACTGGCTGGCGGTGCCGGTGGCCTCGACCAGCGATTTGCCCTCGGCGATCAGGATCTGGGCACGCACGATGTCGATGCCGGTGACTTCCTCGGTGACGGTATGTTCGACCTGCACGCGCGGGTTCACTTCGATGAAAAAGAATTCACCACTGTCCATGTCCATCAGAAATTCGACGGTGCCCGCGCATTCATAATTCACATGTTCGCACAGCTTTTTGCCCAGATTGCAGATCTTTTCGCGCTGCGCGCCGGACAGATACGGGGCAGGGGCGCGTTCAACCACTTTCTGATTGCGACGCTGAACCGAACAATCGCGTTCCCACAGATGATAGATCGCACCGTGTTGGTCGCCCAGTATTTGCACCTCGACGTGGCGCGCGCGCTGGATCATCTTTTCAAGATAGCCCTCGCCGTTGCCAAAGGCGGACTCGGCCTCGCGTCGGCCTTCTTTGACCTTCTCGGCCAGTTCGTCAGGCCCCGCGATGGGGCGCATGCCGCGACCGCCGCCACCCCAGCTGGCTTTCAGCATCAGCGGATAGCCGACTGCTTCGGCCTGGCGCGCGATTTCTTCCATATCGTCGCCAAGAACTTCGGTGGCCGGGATTACCGGCACGCCAGCCTCAACGGCGACGCGCCGTGCGCTGGCCTTGTCGCCAAGGGCGCGCATGGTGGCAGCTTTGGGGCCGATAAAGACGATGCCTGCCGCGTCACAGGCGTCCACGAAATCCGGGTTTTCAGACAAAAGGCCATAACCGGGGTGGATCGCATCAGCGCCGCTCATCTTGGCGACGCGGATGATCTCTTCGATGCTCAGATAGGCTGCGACGGGCCCCATGTCCTGACCGATCTTATAGGCTTCATCGGCCTTGAAGCGGTGTAGCGACAGCTTGTCTTCTTGGGCGTAGACAGCGACCGTGCGTTTGCCCAGCTCATTGGCGGCGCGCATGACGCGGATGGCAATCTCGCCACGGTTGGCGATGAGGATTTTGTTGAACTCGGCCATTGCGCATAGACTCCCTAT
>JAHRVD010000189.1 GCA_019090845.1 Marinosulfonomonas sp. | reverse complement strand
GCCGTTTTCAGGCCCAGCTGAGCACAGTGGATGGCGCAGACATAGCCGCCGGGGCCAGCGCCGATGATGATTACGTCATAAGATGCCATTTGCGGTCTCCCGTGAAATTCCCAAAAGTCTTTACGCCTGATTTCTGGATGTGCGGTTTGTCAAGAAATAGGTCCAAGCAGTCAAGCCGATAACCATGGCTGACCAGAGAAGCAGCGACCAATTCCTTATGTAGATGGTATCGGCGTACTCCCGGTAAAATATTAGTTCAGGTGCCAGCCGAAAGATTAATGCTATCGCGAGTAAAACCGCCAGTGTTGAAAGCCCGCCAAATATTGCCTTTGACCATCCCATCCATGCCGCAACGCACCAATATGACGACGTCATCAACGTAGTGCCGGAAATCATAACCAAGCCGGTGGAGTGAGCACGGAGTGCTAACTCACCGTGGGGGTTCCCTGTCGCAACCTCAATTAAGTTGACCGCCTGGCTCAGTGCCACAGCCAAACTAAAGGCACAAATAACCCAAATTCCGAAACTTCGTCGCAAAATCATAAATCCATCAACAACCGGCGTGGATCCTCCAGCGCTTCTTTCACCCGCACCAGAAATGTCACCGCGCCTTTGCCATCAACGATCCGGTGATCATAGCTGAGCGCCAGATACATCATCGGGCGGATCACAACCTGCCCGTTGATCGCCACTGGACGGTCCTGAATTTTGTGCATGCCAAGAATACCGGACTGAGGCGGGTTCAGGATTGGCGCGGACATCAGGCTGCCGTAAACACCGCCGTTCGAGATGGTGAAGGTTCCGCCCTGCATTTCGGCCATCGAAAGCTTGCCGTCGCGCGCGCGTGCGCCTTTTTCGGCGATGGCCTTTTCGATCTGGGCAAACGACATAGCGTCGGCGTCGCGGATTACCGGCACCACCAAACCCGAGGGTGTTCCCGCTGCAACGCCCATATGGACGAATTTCTTGTATACGAGATCGGTGCCGTCAATTTCTGCGTTGACTTCGGGCACTTCGCTCAATGCATGACAGCAGGCCTTTGTGAAAAAGGACATGAAGCCAAGTTTGACGCCGTGTTTTTGCAAAAAGAGGTCTTTATACTGGTTCCGCAGGCCCATCACCTCGGTCATGTCGACCTCGTTAAAGGTCGTCAGGATCGCGGCTGTGTTCTGACTGTCTTTCAGGCGGCGCGCGATGGTTTGGCGCAGGCGGGTCATCTTCACCCGTTCCTCGCGGGCGGCATCATCTGCAGCCACGGGCGCACGCGGAACCGCGGCCGGTTCGCTGGCTTTTGGCACGGCAGCGATTGCGGCCTGCACGTCCTGTTTCATCACCCGGCCGTCGCGCCCGGTGCCAACGACCTTGTCGGCGCTCAAACCGGCATCTGCCATGGCCTTTTGGGCGGCAGGGGCGTCTTTGACGTCTTTGGGGCTGGCTGCGGGTGCGGGCGCTGGTGTTGCGTCCGGTGTGGCGGCGGGTTTCGCAGCCGGAGCAGCAGATGCGCCTTCGTTTATCGTGGCCAGCAGCGCGTCGACGGCGACGGTTGCGCCCTCGGCGGCGACGATTTCGCCCAGAGTCCCGCCAACAGGTGATGGAACCTCGACTGTAACTTTATCTGTTTCCAGTTCGCACAGCATGTCGTCAACTGCGACAGCGTCACCGGGTTGCTTGAACCAGGTGGCAATGGTTGCCTCTGATACGCTTTCGCCCAGTGCTGGGACGCGGACTTCTACGGACATGTTGTTACCCTTCGATGCTCAGCGCTGCGTCGATCAGCGCGGATTGTTGTGCTTTATGCTGGCTTGCCTGCCCGGTGGCCGGAGAGGCGGCAGTGTTGCGGCCCACGTAATCCGGGCGTTTGGTTTTTGCTTTAATGCGGGTCAGAACCCATTCCAGGTTCGGCTCGATAAAGGCCCATGCGCCCTGATTTTTCGGTTCTTCCTGGCACCAGACCATTTGCGCGTTCTTAAAGCGGCTTAGTTCTTTGACCAGGCTTTGTGCGGGCAGGGGATAAAGCTGCTCGATCCGCAAAAGATATATATCATCGATACCGCGCGCATCGCGTTCTTCCAGAAGTTCGTAATAGACTTTGCCAGAACACATGACGACGCGTTTAATCTTGCTGTCGGCCACTAGTTTCGTGTCGGAAACATCCTTTTCCGCGTCGTCCCACAACACGCGATGGAATGAACTGCCGGTGGTGAATTCAGCCGCGTCCGAAGTTGCCAATTTATGGCGCAACAGGGATTTGGGCGTCATCAGAATCAGCGGTTTTCGATAGCTGCGGTGGATTTGGCGGCGCAGAATATGAAAATAGTTCGCAGGCGTCGTGCAATTTGCCACGATCCAGTTGTCGCCACCGCACATTGTCAGAAATCGCTCGAGCCGGGCCGAGGAATGCTCTGGTCCCTGACCTTCATACCCATGCGGCAGAAGGCAAACGAGGCCAGACATGCGCAGCCATTTTGCTTCGCCTGACGAAATGAACTGATCGAACATGATTTGCGCGCCGTTGGCAAAATCGCCGAACTGTGCTTCCCACATTACCAGTGTGTTCGGCTCGGCAAGCGAATATCCATATTCAAACCCCAGCACCGCGTATTCAGATAGCATCGAGTCGATAACGTCGTATTTTGCCTGCCCGGCTTTGATATGGTTGAGCGAATAGAAACGGTTGTCGTTGGTCTGGTCTATCAGCGCAGAGTGGCGTTGGCTGAAGGTGCCCGACGTGCTGTCCTGTCCCGAAAGCCGCACCGGGTGGCCCTCGGTCAGCAAAGATCCAAAGGCCAGTGCTTCGGCCGTCGCCCAATCCACACCTTTGCCAGACTTGAACATGGCGGCTTTGGATGCCAGCATTTTTTCAACTGTGCGGTGCAACATGTAGCCGTCAGGCTTGTGGGACAGTGCTGTGCCTACTTCTTTGAATGTCTTTTGGGGAATTGCGGTCTGACCGCGCTGATAATCGCGACCGCGATCAAGATGCGACCAGCGGCCGTCAAGCCAGTCAGCCTTATTGGGTTTATAGTCCTTCCCTATCTCGAATTCTTCGCTGAGATGGGCCTGAAATGCTGCCTTCATGTCCTCAATTTCGCCCTCGGGAATAAGGCCATCGGCGACCAGCCGATCAGTATAAAGCTGCAGTGTAGTTTTGTGCTTTTTGATCCGGTTATACATGACCGGATTGGTGAACATCGGTTCGATCCCCTCGTTATGGCCAAAGCGGCGATAACAGATGATGTCGATTACAACGTCCTTGTGAAATTTCTGGCGAAACTCGGTGGCGACCCGGGCGGCGTGGACTACGGCCTCTGGGTCATCACCATTCACGTGAAAAATCGGGGCTTCGACCATTAGGGCGATATCGGTGGGGTAGGGGCTGGACCGGCTGAACAGCGGAGCCGTTGTAAAGCCGATCTGGTTGTTCACCACGATATGCATTGTGCCGCCGGTTTTGTGGCCCACAAGGCCCGACAGGCCAAAGCACTCTGCAACCACGCCTTGTCCGGCAAATGCTGCGTCGCCATGCAGCAGGATAGGCAGGCAGCCAATGCGATCAGAGTCGTTCATCTGTTCCTGTTTGGCGCGGGCCTTGCCCAGAACAACAGGGTTCACCGCCTCTAGGTGGCTGGGGTTGGCGGTAAGCGACAGGTGAACGGTGTTACCGTCAAATTCACGATCTGATGACGCGCCCAGATGGTATTTTACGTCGCCTGAGCCGTCGACATCCTCGGGCTTGGAACTGCCGCCCTGAAACTCGTTAAAAATCGCGCGAAATGGTTTGGCCATCACATTGGCCAGCACTGACAGGCGCCCGCGGTGCGGCATGCCAATTACGATATCTTTGACCCCAAGCGCACCGCCGCGTTTGATGATCTGCTCCATCGCCGGGATCAGGCTTTCGCCACCATCAAGGCCAAAGCGTTTCACGCCCATATATTT
>JAHRVD010000188.1 GCA_019090845.1 Marinosulfonomonas sp. | reverse complement strand
TTGGCCGCGTTGTAACCCGCATGGTCCCACAGACCGTTGCGAACAGAATCCGCACCGATGTTAACAATCCGGCCATAGTTCGCGCGCACCATATGGGGCAGGGCGTAATAAGTGGACCAAACCGTGGTCCAAAGGTTGCGCTTAACCGTTTCGCGCAGCGTTTCAGGCGTGTGATCCAGAAACGGCTGAATGATACCACCGCCGGCGTTGTTGACCAGAATATCAAGCTGGCCCCATTCGCTGACAGCCTGCTCAATCATCGCCGCCACAACGGTTTCATCCGACAGATCACCGGTATGGGCCAGCAGGCTTGCACCGGGAACTTCTTTGGCAATCCACTCGACCGTTTTTTCGGCCGTTGGCTGCACATCGCTGACCAGAACCCGGGCACCAAGACGTGCCAGATCCATGGCGATCGTGCGGCCAATGCCACCTTCGCCCCAGCCAGCGCCAGTTACGATCGCTGCCTGTCCTTGCAAAATTTGTTCGCTCACTTGGCAGCCTCGAGTTCTTCGATAAGCGGGCCGAGGATCTCGACCGAGCCATAGGATGATTTGCGTGGGTCCGGAACGGCACCCCAATAGTCAAAGGAATCTGATCGTGCTTCCAGGTATTCGGCTTTGCGGGCTTTTTGTTCTGGGAATTCTTCCATTCCAAAACTGTATTCAATTGTCATCCCGTCCGGGTCCAGGAAATACAAAAAGATGCTTCCAGATGGCGGATGGCGACCGGGGCCATGCACAATTGCCACCTGAGCCTTTTTCAGGCGGTGGATGGCTTTGCCGATGTCGTCAATCTCGGATACCATAAAGTTAATATGGTGCATGCCGCGCGGACCGTTCCCAAGCCCCATTGTGTGGTGGTACGGGTTGGGAAAACAGCGCAAAAACGCAACCTTGTCGCTGATAATGTCGGACATCCGAAAATTCAGCGTGTTCATGTAATAGTCAACTGCCGCTTCGTGGTTGGGTGTCTTGACCACGATGTGCCCAATGCGCTGGATTTTGGCCACAGTCGGCACAAATGGTGCACCGCGCAGCTGATTGATCGCGCTGTAAAGTTCGAATGTGGCACCTGAATGGGGCTCTGTGAAGCGCACAGAACGGCCCTGATGTAGTGCTTTGCATTCATCGCGCGGCACTTGGTTTAGGGTCAACCCCGCATCACTGAGCGCGGCAATGGCGTTATCCAGCTCATCCTCATTTTCCATCTCCCAGCCGATGCGTTTCACGCCGGGACTATCGGACTTATAAAGAACGATATTGTGGTGATCGGTGCTACACCGCAGAAACTGTTCGCCGTCATCGCCGGTCCCCGAGCGCGTCAGTCCGACGTGCTCACGGTAAAATTCCGCCGTATGTTCTGCATCGCTGACATTCAGCGCGACATAGCCAAGTTTTGAATATCGAAACATTGCCATTCCCCTTAGATAATGATGCTCAGCTTGCCTTCGTTGCGCAGCGTTTCCATGCCCAAAATCACCCGCTTACGCCGGATTTTGAAACTATCGCCTTCACGCAGCATGCGATATTCGCAGCGGCATGGAAAAATGTCGTGCTTTTCCAGGCGCGAGCGGTGCACAACCACATTGCAGATCACTACAAAATAGTCGTCTTCGCCTTCGCGCACCTGCACATTGGAAACAATATGCGTCACCCGAGAGCGAGGATATTCCGAATGGTCAGTTTTCTTTAACTGCCGAACGGCGCGCTGTTCCAGACGGAATTTATCGTCATAGATCAGAAATAATTCGACTTCCGGTTCGCCGTTTGGGCAATCTGTTGGCGGCAATTGATATTCGCCATGGTCATCAAACAGTTGCGCCCATTCGTTCAACTTCCAAGTGTCGATCAGATCGGCTTCGTGGATCAGGAAATCTTCAACTTCATGGCGTGTTGGTAAGGTCATATCATTCGTCCCCTACGTGTGTTTCTTTAAGCAACTTGTCCCATTGCCGCCAGAATGTCCGCATTTGCAATTCGTCGGATTTCATCACGACGTCGCGTTTCATGCCGCGCGAAATATCGTTCCACGGGGAAAAATCAGCGTTTGAATAACCCATTTGGCACTGCAGCAACATTTCCACATCGTCTGGCGTAGAAAAACCAGCCGGCCCAAGGAATTCAACAAAGTTGCGGTTGCGCCGCTCGCGCGACGTCGGGCTTTCGTTGATTGGGGCCAACGACCAAGCGTTGACTTCCATATAGTCTGGACGCAGCGGATAGAAGGTACGCACAGTGACGGCCATGATGTCATTGATCACAAGGTTGGGGAAAATCAGTGTATTGCGGTCCCCTTTGACAATCTTTTCGCCCTTTGTGACGCCTTCGCGTTTAATAATCTCGTCGGCAATCGCAGCCATTTCAACCTTGGCCTCGTCGCCAAAACTGGGAATCCAACGCGCATAGGGGCGTCCCCAGGGCATAACGCCCAAAGATTCCGACACCGCATGGCCGTTGCCCAGATTGCGGACCCCACCAAAACTGAGCGTATTGTCAAAATTATCCAGCAACTTATCGCGCGCGCCGATATAGTCGAAATAGGTCGAATGGGTGATGCCGGCGTGATAGGCGTCAGCGCTATTTTCCTGCAATAATTTCCAGTTGGCACGAATGCTGTATTCCTGCATGCCTTTCTGGATTTCCATTCCGTCTGGCCCTTGCGATGCGACCAGATCAAGAATTTCACAGGCATCATCCAGATAGTTTTCCAGCGTTTCGGCGCCGTGATCAAAATTAACGAAAACAAACCCGCGGAATTCGTCGAATTTTGGAACTGGTTGTAGGTTCAGCGAGCCATCCCTGTTGAATGTCTCGGGGTAGGCGTCGGCGCCGGGGGTCTCGATTAGGTTCCCATCATCCGAGAAAACCCAACCATGATAGGGGCACATGAAATTTTTGCGTTTTTTTCCTGAAGGCTCGCGGCACACCAGTGCTCCGCGGTGCGGGCAGGCGTTAAAGTGAACATGCAGTTTTCCGTTGCGATCGCGCAGGAAAATCAGCGGTCGCCCACCAACCCGACGGGTTACAAAATCGCCCGGCTTGGCGACTTCGGACACATGCCCAAGGTAAAGCCAGCAGCGATCAAAAATCTGTTTACGCTCAAGTTCCAGCACGTCGTCGCGGGTAAAGGCCCCACGGTGAACCCTAAAACGACCTTCTTCACGATCGTCGCGAATTGTTTCAAAACCAAGTCCGCCGTTCATATCTTTTTCTCCGTCACTATCTGTATTCTCGTCTTTTCAGTCGATATTATCGCGCGTTCCCAAAGGCCCATGGGCCTTTGGTCTTGGTCGTAAAACCGGGTGCCACTAGCCGGGAAGGTTAAAGACCCGCCGCGCATTTTCACCCAGAATATTGCGTTTAGCCTGATCCGTCAGGAACGGAATATCCAGAATTGTATTGGGCAGATCGAAATCCCAATGTGGCCAGTCCGACGAATAAAGCAGCTGTGTTTCAGCGTTGATTGCAGTCAACGTGCTTTCCAGTAGCGCCATATCAGTGGTCTCGATCGGCTGGGTCGAGAAATACATTTCCTTTATGTATTCACTTGGCCGACGTTTCAGCAGCGGTGCCTCGGATGGGCGCATCAGGAATTCATTATCCAGACGCTGCATCATGAAGGGCAACCACGCCAGACCACTTTCAATCCAGATCGGCTTAAGCTTGGGAAAGCGTTCAGGCAAACCATGCACCAGCCAGTTGGTCAGATGCACCATGTTGCACAAAACGAATGACAGCGCATGCATGGAAATGAACCGGTCCGTCAGGCGCATTGCTGAATCGCCCCAGTTGTGAGCCGCGTGGAAACAAAGCGGATAGCCGCGTTCTTCCAGCATCGACAACATAGGCATATAGGCGTTGCGGTGGATGGACAGGTTGCGCACGCTGACAATCGAGAACCCAACTACACCTTTGGTTTCGCCAAATTCCTCAATCGTCTTGATACAGGCTTCGGGCGAGCAGGCGGGCAGATAGATAAGCGCCTTTAGCCGTGGTTCCTGTGGCAGAATTTTCTCGGTCAGCCAACGGTTATAGGCAAAAGACAGCGCAACCTCGACATCTGGCTGCTGATGCAGGCCAAGAAGCAAAAGGTTTTGTGGAAACAGCACCATATTGTTGATGCCCATGGAATCCATTGCCCGGCGTGACAGGGTCACATCACGATGCACCGATGTATCTTCTACAGTCTCACGACGTGCGGCCTGATGGGGAATACGCCCGGCTACGTCCTGAAATCGCATGCCCGGTGTGCCCGGCAAAAGGCCGGAACCGGGTGGATCCCAAAGCTGACAACTGTCAGCATAAGAACGCATGACCGGGTCATCCAGATAGTCCAGAATTTCGGACCAGGAATCTTCTTCAACGTGGTGCGCGTCGACGTCGACGATAAAATAATCGTCAAGGCCGCGCTTTTTGGTTTCACGCATCGCATGAGCCAAAATATCGCGGGTGTCTGTTTTGG